>QNBZ01000089.1 GCA_003644295.1 Planctomycetota bacterium | reverse complement strand
GGACTCGAAAAATAAAACTCAACAAAAGTTTCTCGATATAGGTTATACTCGCACATGCGACTGCCCCCAAAACCACATTAACTGCCTTACCGCTAAAGACTGGCTCAAATGCCAACTTGGCGTGTGGCAGTTTACGTATGAGGGCAGAGACGTCAGGAATAAGAAAGTACACCCTGCCACCTTTCCAATCGCGCTTGCACGTAAAGTAATCGACCTATTTACCCATAAAGGAGAGTTGGTACTTGACCCTTTTGTTGGCAGTGGCACGACACTCGTAGCTGCCCAAGACGCTACCAGGAATGCCGTTGGTTTTGACCTTCAGGAAAAGTATATAAAATTAACTGAATCCCGCCTTGCTGAAAACACACAGCTTTTTGGCAAATCAAAACAAATTGCCATCTGTGCCAATGCGCTAAATATTGGTAATTATCTAAAGGCTGAAACAGTTGGTCTCATTTTCACGTCCCCACCATATGCCAACTTATTAAACAGACGGCGAAAAAACAAATCGAGGCGCAACAGGAAAAACGAGCAACTTGGAAAAATTGAGCAGTACTCCCAAGACCCGCGGGACCTCGGTACAATGGGACTTAGAAAATATACTAAAACAATGGGTGATATTTTTGAAAGCTTACTGCCACTGCTGCGCCCAAAAGCCCATTGCGTTATCAACATCCCTGATATGTGGTGGGAAAATAAAAGGATTACTCTTCATGTTTCTCTTATTGAGGAATTACGCCGCAGGGGATATGAACTGCGCAATGTCATTATCTGGGACCGCACAAACATAGTGAATCAAATTGGCATATTCGGCTGGCCAAGCAATTACATCACTATGGGAGTTACCTTTGAGTATTTACTCGATTTCTGGCGACCTCCAACATCCGCTCCTGAAAAGTAGAGATATAGCATACAGAGGTGATTGATGGAACTCTATTCCAAAGAATACTTGATAGTTAAGTTAAAGGAAGTCAAAAATATGGGGTGGATAAAAAATGGTCGGCCAGGAAATGTAGGTGGAGTCGGCAACACTTTAGAAGATTTACTTGGGATTGAGGAGAATAACTTGCCCATTCCAAATGCGGCTGAATGGGAACTAAAATGCAAAAGGAAAGATAGCTCCTCACTGGGAACATTATTCCATATGGAACCTTCACCCCGTGCACTAAAATTTGTACCTCAAATATTCTTACCCAAATTTGGTTGGCCTCATAAGAAAGCCGGAACAAAATACCCAAAAGATGAAATGAGTTTCAGACAGACAATCAACAGTCTTTCCAGAACGGACCGCGGATTCACTGTTGTTGTAGATAGAAAAGAGAAAAAGGTAAAGCTTTCTTTCGACGCCAAAGCTGTCGATAAACGTCATTCCAATTGGCTGGAAAGTGTTAATGAACATATCGAACTTGATGAGTTAAATCCCCAGCCATATTGGGGTTTTGACGATCTTATATACAAAGCGGGCACCAAACTAAAAAATTGTTTTTTTGTAGTTGCGAAGAGAAAAAAGGAAAAGGGCATTGAGTATTTTCTGTATGATAAAATCTTTATGTTCCAAACTTTTAGCGGAGAAGGGTTTATTCGTGAAATCGAAAGAGGCAACGTATTGGTTGATATCGACTCTCGTAGTCACCATAACCACGGAACGAAATTCCGTGTCAGAAAAGTCGATAATCTTTGTAGTATATATGAAGTAGCGAAAGTAATAGAATAAGACAAACAGCCCCCCTATTTTTGCGCATATAGTTTGAGCACGATATATTCCTGTCCGATAGCTGGAGAAATTACATCCGACTCTTTTGCATTTGTTGTAATGAGCGTTTTATCAGGATAGGTTTCAAGAGCAATAATTAAATCCCCAATTTCCGTCAAACAAATTAGTCCATAGTTCGTTGTTGATATTAAAACCTCTGTGAAATCCGTGGTCGCTTTTTTATACTTTCCAATAATCAATAGACAATAATCAATAGACAATAATCAATAGACAATAATCAATAGACAATAATCAATAGACAATAATCAATAGACAATAATCAATAGACAATAATCAATAGACAATAATCAATAATCAATAATCAATAATCAATAATCAATCATTCGCGCAGGCTGGAGCGAAGCGAAAGTCCTGAGCGCAGTCGAAGGAGCTATTTCGACCAAATGCGCAGGGGGTAAAAAAAAGTTGTCCAAAAACTACTTGTTTTCGTTCATTTCCGCTCAAAAGCGGTTCATTTTTGTCAATTTCTGTCAATTTTCCGCCATTTTTGCCTTACCTATTTTAACACCTGCGCGTATGGTCGAACAAAAACCCCGCTCACGCTCCAGAAATTCATTTGCCACTTGAAATTCGAGTTAATTTCCCCCCGATTTTTCCAAAAATCTGGATATTTGCAGTTCTGTTTTCAAGATTTCGAACTCTAAACTCATCTGATTCGCACGTTTTTTTCTTGACCGTTCACTCAAAACGCTATACTATACGGCTCGATTCACCGATGATGAACAAGATTGTGGTTCGTCCCGTATCTATATTGATTGGTTTTTATTGGTTTTTAATAGTAGAGGGACGAAAGGGAAGTGTTTGTAAGTTTTTTCCCGAATGGTAGTTAAGTTACGAAGACACTTTTAGGGCTTGATATTGACTATGAGATTGCAGGCCGTATTGTTTAGTATGGCTCTCAAAAGTGAGTGGGAAACGGAATCTGTTTGAAAAGAGCGGTTGTTCACCAGCGAAGGAGTGCCGGTTTTGAGTATAAAATCAGCTAATTTCGTAATAATCCCAACATTGCCTGCTGGTTTATCCACAGTAGCGGACGGGCGGGTTTATCGGGATTTGTCAATGCCGAAAATACCGTTATTGAATACGATTTTGGCCTGATATAGATTGTATTAAGCTCTGCCGAAAAGGATTTCGTAATTCACAAACCATTTCTCTTTGTAGCTTTCCTGCCGAAGAATCCCACGGTCTAACTTCTTTGAGTAGCGTTTTTAGTCCATTGTAACTGCAAGGGAAAGGTGGGAATTATGGAAGCTATACTGACGCAAATTGGACTGCCGGACGTGGCGGTTCCGATTATCGCTTTTATTCTGGGGGTATGCCTGGCTGTCATTTTTTACCAGATGATTTCCAGGGCAAGAGCCAAAACATTTGAGCACGACCTGGAGCGACAAATCGAAGGCGCCAAAAGAGAAGCCGAGAACATAATCAAAACGGCTCAGCTCGACGCTGCTGCCGAAACCATTAAGAAGAAAGAACAATTTACAACCGAAGTCAATCAGATTCGCGCCGAGCTGCACGAAACCGAGATGAGATTGAACAAACGTGAGGATGTCCTCGACCGACAGACTGAACAACTCCGACAGCGGGAGAAAACTTGTAAGCGGCTGGAACAGGAAGTTAACAGAAAATCGAACAACCTCGACAAAAAAGAAAAGCAGCTTTCCAATTTGATGGCACAGCAGAAGAATCAACTGCTTAAAATCACCGCAATGGATATTGAAGAAGCCAAGGCACTGCTCTTAAAACGGCTCGAAGACGAATGTGAGCACGAGATGTCGGTCTTGATTGCTCGAAAGGTTGAGGAAGCCGCCGAAACGGCTGATGAAAAAAGTAGGGAAATAATCAATACCGCTATTCAGCGTTACGCCGCTGAGCAAAGCTGTGAGGTATCCGTCTCAACGGTCGAAATTCCAAACGACGAAATGAAAGGACGGGTTATCGGCAGAGAGGGCCGTAACATCCGTGCATTCGAGAAAGCTACCGGCGTAGATGTAATTGTTGACGACACACCCGGAATAATCGTCGTAAGCGGGTTTAATCCTGTCAGGCGTGAAGTGGCTCGGCTTTCGATGGAACGGCTCATACAGGACGGACGGATACATCCGTCCAGAATCGAGGAACTTGTAGCCCAGACCAAAAAAGACGTCAACCAAAAAGTCCTGCAGCTCGGCAAAGACGCCGCTGTTGAGACCAACATCAGGGGCCTGAGTAACAGAGTGCTTAGCTTGCTCGGTGCATTGAACTTTAGAACGAGTTATGGCCAAAACGTACTTCGCCACAGTGTTGAGGTTGCTTTCCTGTCCCAGGTTATGGCCGACGAGCTTGGCCTCGATGGCTCGATAGCAAGACGTGCCGGATTGCTGCATGACATTGGCAAGGCCATCGACCACGAGGTCGAAGGCAGCCATCCAGATATAGGAGCAAATTTTCTCAGGCGTTTCAACGAATCCTCTATCGTACTGAACGCCGTCGCCGGCCATCACGGCGATATACCAGCCGACAACCCTTATACGCCGCTGGTTGCCGCTGCCGATGCGCTCAGCGCATCCCGTCCCGGCGTCAGAAGAGAAACACTCGAAAGATATATCAAACGATTAGAGAAACTCGAAGAAATCGCCACCGGCTTTACAGGCGTCGAAGATGCTTACGCAATCCAGGCGGGTCGAGAAATCCGTGTTATCGTCAACGCTGAGAAAGTGTCCGATGATGCAGCGGTGAAAGTAGCACGCGACATCGCCAACAAGGTTGAAGCCGAGATGACATATCCCGGAGAAATACAGGTAACGCTGCTGCGCGAAGTCCGCTGTGTCGAATATGCGAAATAGTGGATAGGGATTAGTGAATAGTTAGTGGCCGCCTTAGGCGGCGCTAAATACTAACAACTATAAGTACTAACGACTAAATACTAAAGTGAAATTAAAAATTCTTTGTATTGGTGACATAGTCGGTCGGCCGGGCAGACGAGTTCTGGCTGAAAAGCTGACGCCGCTGGTTAAGAAACTGGATGTCGATTGCGTAATAGCCAACGCTGAAAACGCCGCCGGCGGTTCCGGCCTGACGCCGCAAATCTACAACAAGCTGCTGCGGTACGGCGTGAACCTGATTACATTAGGCGACCATACCTATCGTAAAAAAGAAATTATCCAGACATTGGAAACGGCCAACGATATCGTCCGGCCTGCGAATCTGTCCGAGTATGCCGCCGGCAAAGGTTCGGCAGTTTACAAGACCGCCAAAGGTCCAACCGTGGCGGTGTTGTCTTTGATTGGCCGAATTTTTATGAAGCCGGCTGACTGCCCTTATAACGCCGCTGATAAAATCCTGCCGCGGCTTCAGCGGGATGCCGATGTCATAATTGTTGACTTCCACGCTGAAGCCACCAGCGAAAAAATCGCAATGGGCTATTATCTGGACGGCAGAGTCAGTTGTGTTTTCGGCACGCATACACACGTAGTAACCGCAGATGAAAAAATCCTGCCAAAAGGAACCGCTTATATTACCGATATAGGGATGACCGGCCCACATAATTCAGTGCTTGGCCGAGGAGTTGAAAGTGTCTTGAAATCTTTTAGAACCAGAATGCCGTTTCAGTACAAGATAGCGACCGGCGATGTGAAAATAAACGCAATTCTGATTACCGTTGACAGCAACAGCAAAAAAGCTGAACGTATTGAGCGAATCACCGTCAGCGCAGAGATAGAGGAATCAAAAAGCTACGACAGCGACGACGGCAAGCCGGAATACTTCAACAACTTCTAATAATAGCGGACAGCGTTCAGCGTATGGCAGGCAGGAAAGCATTAACGTGGAGAATGCAGTAAATTCAATATTTTTTTAATCATGGATTTGTTTTGATGAGCGGCAATTCGGTATGTTTGCCAGTCGCTTCATTTATTACAATAAGCTCCCCCATATCCTCACTCTGCAACTGCTCATTGGCATTGAGAAGCTCAATACCATAGACCGTTCCATCCGGTGCAATATCAACTACAAGCTCATCACTTAGTTTGATAGACTCGACTTCGGACAGTTTTTCCCTGAAACGGATGTAGCCTATGTTGTACCGTGGGTCGTATGTCAGTTTCATAACATTATGTCCTTTGATTCTATTTTAGGTATTGGTTGTGTTCTTTTTCGCGTGCGATTGTGGTAGCTGGGCCGTGGCCGGGATAGACAACGGTTTCGTCCGGCAGAACGCACAGCTTCTCTTTTATGCTCTTGAGCAGCTGGCTCATATTGCCGCCGGGAAAATCTGTTCTGCCAACCGAGTCTGCGAACAAGGTATCGCCAACAAACACAATCCCTTCGTCCCTTGCGTATAAACAAATACCGCCAGGTGTATGGCCGGGAGTATGAAG
>QNBZ01000088.1 GCA_003644295.1 Planctomycetota bacterium | reverse complement strand
GACAGACAATCAATTATTGTGTCATGCCTGCGAAAGCAGGCATCCAATACATATATAAACCTATGGATTCCCGCTTTCGCGGGAATGACAGGGCGCAAAAATTAACTCCAATTGGTATTACTTACAAATAAGTGGGAAAGGATTAGTAAATGTTAGCATTAGGAATTGTCATTGCAGCAATCGTAGGATTTATTTCTGGTTCAGTGGTTTTGATGTTCATCATGAAAAAGTATATGATTGCTCATTACAGGATAGACGCAAACTTCCATAAAGTTGAACAGGCAATAAAAGAGGTTGTCCCGCAATTCGAGGGGTGGTCTTTTCCTATACCGGATTGGCAATTTTACAAATCACAATTATCCAAGAATCTTGCTTATGACAATATCACAAATATGGTTATGCACTTTGTATGCAAACCCACTCATGCTAATAAGATGCTGCGTGTTGCCCCAGTTTTTGGTGGGATTATGCCTTGCACATAGGCTGTTTATGAGACCAAAAATGATGAGGTTTATATTGCCAAAATGAATATTGCCTTGATGAGTAAAATGTACTCCGGTCTTATTGGAGAAATTATGACAGATGTCGCAAAAACTGAGGAAGCAATGCTTGCGAAGATTAAAGAAATCGTTAAAAATGAAAGGCGGATTTAAGGATGAATCTAAAATATGCCATAACGGATTTTTCAACCAAGCGGTATAAAGCTGTTACAGCCGTGCTTATACTGGTAACGGTAGTTGTAGGACTTTGGGCGGCTGTGCCATCTATTTGGCCGAGAACATTCAGTAGTTTTCACTCCATTAAAATCGATACCGACCCTGAAAATATGCTGCCTGCGGATGAGCCGGTACGTGTATTTCACAACCAAATGAAAAAGCAACTTTCGCTTTATGATATGGTTGTGGTCGGCATAGTGAACAATAAAAATCAAGACGGTGTTTTTAATCCAAAAACACTTGCGGATATTTATGAATTAACTCAATACGCTAAAACCCTTCATTGGCAGGAAGATGGCAAAGAGGAAGGCGTTGTTGAGGTTGACCTGATTGCACCATCAACTGTTGATAATATAGAACAGGGCGGCCTTGGGGTGGTAAGATTTGAGTGGCTGATGCCGCAGCCACCAAAGACAAAAGAAGAGGCATTAGCCATACGCCAAAAGGCCCAGCGGATACCATTTCTTAACGGTACTCTGGTTTCAGAAGACGGCAAGGCAATCTGCATTTATCTGCCTCTGACACACAAGGATTTAAGTTATCGCGTATCATCAGCACTAAAGAAAAAAATAGCGACTTTCAGCGGGTCTGAGAAATACCACATTACAGGCCTGCCGGTAGCGGAAGATACCTTTGGTGTGGAGATGTTCAAACAAATGGCGATTTCCGCTCCGGCGGCGATGGCTGTTATTTTCTTGCTGATGCTTATTTTTTTCCGCAAACTGGTGCTTGTTATAGCACCGATGATTATCGCTATAGTATCTGTTATTTTGACAATGGGGATACTTATTATAGCAGGATTCCCCGTACACATAATGAGTAGTATGATTCCGATATTCATTATGCCTATCGCTGTGCTTAACTCGGTTCACATTATCAGTGAGTTCTTCGAGCGATATCAACAAACCCAAGACAGGCGGCAAACAATTCTAAGTGTAATGGATGAGTTGTTTTTGCCGATGTTGTACACTTCCTTAACAACAATGGCTGGTTTTGCCTCAATGGCTTTGACACCTATTCCGCCAGTACAGGTTTTCGGCGTCTTCGTCGCTATCGGCGTTCTGTTCGCATGGGCGCTAACGATTATGTTTATACCAGCTTATGTGATGTTCATAAAACCTGAAACCCTGGAAAAATTTGGTATTGTTCATACCGAAGAACAAGCCAGCCATATTTCGGCTATGGGACGATTTCTGCAATGGCTTGGCATAGCCACTTACCGCTGGGCCAAATATGTATTGATTCTTACAGCAGTCGTTATCGTAATCGCAATTTATGGCATTAGCAAAATCAACATCAATGACAATCCTATAAAATGGTTCACAAAGAACCATCCTATTCGAATAGCTGACAGGGTGCTTAACAAGCATTTCGGCGGAACCTATATGGCATATCTGGCACTTACCGCTGAAGATAAGAAATTTAGCCCTGAAGATTTTATTGATGATTTTAACAAACAGGCCAAAGCGCGAGCTGGTGGACTTGAAGCAGACCTGCCGCAGGCAGTGAAGGTCTTTGCTGAGTTAGAAAAAATTGCTGCTCAATCAGCGAAGGGCACTCAAAGTAAGCAGGAAGTTTTTGAGAAAATTTCACAATCTGTAGCCGACAAACTCGATAAAGCCGGCGATGATACGTATGACGCCTGGGACGAGGCAAGCTTATTTGTGAATCAACAAAAACAGCGAAGCCAGGTCTTCAAGAATCCATCTGTGCTTGAATACGAGTCCAAATTGCAGCAAGCATTATTAAAAACAAAAATTGTGGGCAAATCTAACTCTCTGGCTGATATTATAAAAACTGTTCACCGTGAATTGCTTGAAGGCAAAGATGAGCAGTTTCGTATTCCCGACACTGCTAATGCTGTCGCTCAATGTATGATTACTTTCCAATCCAGTCATCGGCCGGGCGATTTGTGGCACTTTGTTACACCGGATTACCGCAGGAGCAGCATCTGGGTTCAATTGAAAAGCGGCGACAATAAAGATATGACAAAGGTAGTACGAGCCATCGATGATTATATTGCCAAGAATCCACCGCCGGTGCCTCTGAAATACGAATGGTTCGGACTGACCTACATCAATGTAGTGTGGCAAAGCAAGATGGTAATTGGTATGTTGCGAGCATTTGCAGGCAGTTTTCTTGTTGTTCTTTTGATGATGATAATTTTATTCCGCTCATCATTATGGGCGATGCTGTCTATGATACCGCTGACAATAACAATTGGTTTTATATATGGAGCTGTAGGGTTGATCGGCAAAGATTACGATATGCCTGTTGCGATACTGAGTTCGATGACGCTGGGATTGGCGGTGGACTTTGCAATCCATTTTCTTGTGCGAGGCAGAAGATTATACTTATCGCTGGGTTCGTGGGAGAATACTGCGCCGGCTGTCTTTGCTGAGCCGGCCAGGGCTATCACTCGAAACATAATTGTTATAGCAGTGGGCTTTTTACCGCTGCTGCTTGCCCCATTGACGCCGTATAAAACAGTCGGCACACTATTAGCTTTTCTGCTGCTGACCGCTGGGATTGGAACTTTATTTATCTTGCCGGCTTTGGTAAAGATGCTCGAAAAACAACTGTTTGCTACAAAAAAGGTTATGGGACCAACCTGCAATTGTGCTGCTTGTGTGCTTTCATCGATTACATTAGTTTTACTGATAGTGGTTAGTATGCAGCAATACGCTACAGTTGGCTTGACAATTCTCACCTGGATTGGTGTGATAGCGATACCAGTTATCGCAGTAGGTTGCGGATTGTTATCACGCCGCGAAAAATGTAAATTACAAAATGTTTGGGAGAAAACCAAAAATGACTAAACGAATATCTTTAACAATTTTAATGTGGCTGTTGTCTCTCGGCAACTACACTACAGCCGATTCGGCTATCGCAAATGCTGCTGATGTTAATGTGCCGAAAGCAAAGATTCTCTCTGTCGATGAAATTGTGAATAAGACCAACCATGTGGCGTATTATCAGGGCTTTGACGGCAGGTCGAATGTCAAAATGACCATTACAGACAGCCAGGGAAGACAGCGCATTCGTGAACTAACTATTCTTCGCTGGGACAGCCCCGACCCGAATAGGCCCAAGAAAGAGCAGCGCAAGGATAGCGATTTCTGCGGCGAACAGAAGATTTACGCCTTTTTTAACAGGCCGGCGGATGTCTATAAGACCGTTTTTATGGTATGGAAACATCTGGATAAAGATGACGACCGTTGGATGTACCTGCCAGCTTTGGATTTAGTTAAACGTATCTCAGCAACCGACAAGCGAACCAGTTTCGTAGGAACTCACTTTTTCTACGAGGATGTTTCAGGACGAAATATCAATGATGATGTCCATGAGCTGGTAAAGACAACGAAAGATTATTACGTCTTAAAAAATACCCCTAAAGACCCTAAACTGGTCGAGTTTGCATATTTTGAAATGTGGATACATCGCGAGAGTTTCATAGTTGTCAAAACCGACTATTACGACAACCAAAACAAGAAATATCGCAGCTATGAAGCTTTGGAGATGAAGCGTATCCAAGGATATCCAACGGTAACAAAAGCAAAAATGACGGACCTGCGAACGAACGGCAATACCATAGCGGAATACAGCAATATCAAATATGACATAGGTATTCCTAATTCAATCTTTACAGAAAGATATTTAAGGAAACCAGCACGGAGATATCTAAAATAATGTTCTTTACGAAACTGCGGCATACAAGACCAATAGGCATATCAATGATATCGCTGCTGTTTGCAACAGCGGTTTATGCCCAGGAAGAACCTGCGCTGCCGGCAGGATTATCGAGCAGCCCACCTCAGGAAGAACAGCCTGCTCTGCCAAGCGGATTCGAAACAACGCCGTTTTCGTCTGAAGCAGCAGGTGCTGAAACTGAATCAAAGAAAGCATGGATGGATATAACTGGCTTCTGGGAAGTGCGCAGCGGCTACCGGCTGCAAAATGATAAATACGAAAAAGATGCTTCTATAGGTGAAACCAGATTGCAGTTAGAGATGGAGAAAATCTGGAAAGACTTTACTTTCAGAGCCACCACCGATTTGTATTATGACTGGCTGGACTGGAACCATTCAGTAGATTTGGAAAGAGGTGAAGGTTTTCTGGATTTAAGAGAAGCAAGTGTAGCTTTTTCTCCAACTGATTTTGTGGATTTGAAACTTGGCCGACAGATATTAACCTGGGGTACAGGAGATTTAATTTTTATAAATGATTTGTTTCCAAAGGATTGGCAGTCATTTTTCATAGGCAGGGATACCGAATATCTAAAAGCGCCTTCCGATGCCATCAAGGCAAGCTTCTTTACTGACCTGGCTAATGTCGATGTAGTATATACGCCCAGATTCGACTCGGACAGATTCATTACAGGCGACCGCGTATCTTACTGGAACGGCCGTCGCACAGCAGGAGCCGATGCGATTGTTCGTACAGACAAACAGGATGACTGGTTCGGTGATGACGAATGGGCTTTACGAATATCGAAAAATGTCGGCGGTTATGAGCTTGCCGCTTATGGCTATTTGGGCTACTGGAAAAGCCCCGGCGGCTTTAATACTTCAACATCAAAATACACTTTTCCAAAACTGAATGTTTATGGTGCCAGCGCACGCGGACAGGTTGGCAAAGGTATCGGCAATGTTGAAATGGGATACTACGACTCTCGTGATGATAAGTCCGGCGATGAGCCCTATGTTGATAACAGCCAAATGCGTTACTTGATAGGTTATGAACAGGACCTGCCGGAAATCGCCCCTGATTTTACTGTTGGTTTGCAGTATTACGTTGAACAAACCCTGAATTATAGCGACTATAGGCGAGCACTGCCCGCCGGTAATAAGGCAGTTGACCAGTACCGTCATTTATTAACCTTCAGAATTACGAAGCTGTACTGGAATCAAAATCTTACCTGTTCGCTTTTTACTTATTTTTCACCGTCCGACAAAGATGTGTATATGCGTCCTAATATAAATTACAAGGTTAACGACAACCTGGCAATGGAAGTTGGTGCAAATGTTTTTTGGGGTGATTATCCCCATACGTTTTTCGGACAGTTTGAAGATAATACAAATATATACACTGCGATACGTTACAGTTTTTGAAACAGCTTGTTCAGAGATAAACAATGGAGCAAACATTCAAAGCCACAGAAATCAGTGTCGGGTTTCACCCTACCGGATACAGGATAGATAAAACCGCTTCGCCGATGAACAGGTACACAAAGTGGGACATCTCGGCTGGTAATCACTGGTGCAATCCGAAGCCGGTCTGTTTCGATTCGTTACCACAGCAAGGTTGGTTTAAGAAAGATAAATTCGATTGGGATAAAGTTGATACTACTAATGAGGAGTAATCCTAAAAGTGAAAATTGCGATTGCAAGCGGTAAAGGCGGAACCGGCAAAACAACCATAGCAACAAATCTGGCGCGTTCAATTGCCCAAAT
>QNBZ01000087.1 GCA_003644295.1 Planctomycetota bacterium | reverse complement strand
TCAACACTGAAATACTCTACCGGTAAATCGCCACCTTCCGTCCTTCCGTTACCCTGGGATTCTATTGGGCTTGCCGGATTGAGAATGACTTTCGTACCGTGCACCTTTGCCAGGCGGATAGCCCTTACAATCGCATCCTGCGGCAGTCGTCCGTGAATCAAACAGACGTTGGCCTCGGCGATAACCTTCTCGGCGGCGTCTATATCTGCCGGCGCCAGAGCGCTATTTGCGCCGGTGTAGATACAGCCGGCATTCTCGCCTCCGGCGTTGACCAGAGTTATAACAATGCCGGTGTTTTTTGCCCCTGCGGTATAGATGAAATCAGTATTAACTTTGAATTCAGAAAGGGTTTCCCTGACTATCTGGGCGAATGGGCCGCCGCCGAGCTTGCCGATGAGATATACCTCGCATCCACACAGGGCCGCTTCGACCGCCTGATTCGGCCCTGGGCCGGTGGCGGTGTATGAAAAATCAGAGCCGACAACGCTTCGGCCAAGCGTGAGGGCCTGGCCGCACCTCATCGCCATATCCACGTAGGCGCCGCCGACCACAACTACCTTAGGGGTCCTTCCTGGCATTTTTATCCCCACAGTTCCCTTCGACTGTCAAGTATAGCAAGCCGAACATTATAAGCAAGCTTTTTTTAAGAATCGAACAGGCCTGTTTTTGCTTGGCTCACTCGGCATTAACGATATAATAACAATTCGATTTAGTCAAAATAGGGAATACAAGCAATGAAACTGAGCAGAGTCAGCAGAGTTATGCAGATTTTAACGACACTGCAATCAGGCAGGCGCTATGCAGTCGAGGACTTGTCGAAACTATTCGGCACAAGCCGGCGGACAATCTTCCGCGACCTGAAAGAGCTTCAGCAAATCGGCGTGCCGTACCATTACGACGCAGGGGCCGGCGGCTATACAGTGGACCCAGAGTTTTTTCTGCCGCCTATCGACCTGAACCTGCAGGAGGCGATGAGCTTGCTTCTGTTGGTCCACAAGGCAAGTAGACAGATACAGTTGCCGTCCAAAAACTCGGCGCTGCTGGCCGCCCTGAAAATCGAAAACAATCTGCCCGCAAAAATCAGGCAATACTGCAATACGGCCCTGCGAAACATCTCGACCAAAGTCGGCTCTCAGGCGCCGATGAATCTGCTCGATAAAACGTTCACACAACTGCAAAAAGCTATCACAACAAAGAAGAAAGTGAATATCCAATACCACTCACTATTCGAGAACAAAATTATCGACACCGAACTCTGTCCCTATCATCTGCTGTATAACCGCCGAGCGTGGTATGTGCTGGGGCTGTCCGAGCTGCATAAAAGCGTTCGCACTTTTAAGCTCAACCGTATCAGGGAACTACAAACTACAGAGAAGCGATTTCTGGACGGTGATAACTTCGACCTGGACGATTATCTCGGTAGAGCATGGTCGATGATACCGCAGGGCAGAATCTATAATGTTAAACTGCGATTCTTACCCAAAGTGGCAGAGAATGTCGCCGAGGTGCAATGGCACAGCACACAAAAAGTTACCCGAAACGAAGACGGCTCGGCCATCGTTGAGTTCCGCGTTGACGGGCTGGGAGAGATAATATGGTGGATACTCGGCTACGGCGACCAGGTACAGGTACTCGCCCCAAAGGCCCTGCGCAAAAAAGTCGTCGAGACAGCTAAAAATATGATTAAACTCAACGAAAACGCTACAAAGTAATCATTCACAAGCAAACCTCGGCCACAGGTGGCGGGGCTAAACTGTTAAAACTGGAATCTCAATTCCAGAGGTCTTGCGCTGTCGGACTTGCTCGACAAATGCCTCGAGGCGGGTCGTCAAAGTCGAATCCTCCTGTCCGTCAAAACTCAAGTTCAAAATCGGCATATCGCCACAATCAGCGCTGACACGCCTGGTCTGGGTACTGACGACTGTCGAAGGCATACAGCTAAACGGCATCACATTCACCACACCACCGAAACCCTGGTGGTGGTACTCTACCATTTTGCCGATGCTGAGTATCGCTTCGCCTTCGAACGAGGCGTGCATATACGGAGCGGCAAGCTCAAGGACGTGTCCTATCGGCTCCTCGGCCAATTTACCAAACCTTTCTTCAAGTGGCTTTGCAAGCGTCTGTTCGAGCCGGTGCTGTAAACGGTTTTGAATAATGTTTGTAAAGAAGTTGCGCACCCGCCATCTTCGTCTGGCCATTCGGCCCCGCGTGAAATTGGTATAGTAAATCCACTCTGCCAACGAAGCCAGAGCGCAGGCAGCACCAAGCTCTTCCAGCCGTGCGATTACATTCGCATTAGCAAATGGATGGTTGCGAACGTAAATCTCTCCGACTATTCCAATCCTCGGCTTCCGCACTTTACGGTCCAATTCCACCGCTGCAAAGTCATCTGCGATAGATTCCATAAGCTGTCGCATCCGGGAAAAGCTGTGGCGATTCTCAACAGCTTGCGTCCATCGCTTCAGCGAGCGCTCATAAACCCGTTGAGCTAAGCCGGCATCGGCGGCAAACGGTCGCAGCCGAAGGATTAGTTTGCCTAACAAATCCAGGCCTACGGTAGCAATCCACACATCCTTCAAAAAGCTGCTCGTGGAAGCACCGTCAATATTTTCCGTGAACTCTTCGTAGAAGTTGTCGTCTTGGTTCGGTGCAACCACGGACGCACCTTCTACGCCGGCATACCTTAAAATCAATCTGTGCAGATGACTGTACATCCCAAACCTGCAAGGCCCGGAAGAGCCGGGCATAAAGAAGGCCGTTTTGTCCGGGTCTATCCCTTCGGTTCTTATCACCTTCAGCATATCTCCGGTTGTAATGGCACAGGGCAAACACTCTTTTCCGGTAGTAAATTGTCTGCCCTGCAAAAGTGTCGCCTCGTCGGCCAACGGCATAACCTCTGCCGGCTGACCATAAGCCCTGAAGCACGCAGCGACGCCATAAGAGCAATCGCCCATATATGGAATGTACAATTTTCGATTTCCAATTTTCGATTTTCGACTTCCTGTTTTCGATTTTCTGCTTTCAATCACCAATCCCTTGTAGTTTTTCAAACTCTCAAGAAATGCCTCAAGTCGGGTAATCACGCCGGCGTCGGCGGAGTGCTCGTCAAGCTCCAACTGCAAACAGGGCTTCTTGTTCATTATGTCCTTGAAAAACGTCATCAAGAACGAGTCCGGGCCGCAACTAAAGTTCGAAAGATATATTGCGAAAAGTCGCGGGTCGTCTTTGATTATCTCGGCAGCTCTTAAAATCCTCTGCCCGTACATCCAATAAGTTTCTCTGTGGAGGGACTCATCACTAAGCTGTGCCGTATCAAGGTCGAGCATATCCATAGGTATTATATCAGCGCCAAGGTCGGCCAGTTTTTTTGGCAGTCGTAAATTCACACCTTCATCGCAGCCGTTATACGGACGAGAAACCAAAATGAACAATTTCCTGTCGGGTCCGATTTTGCCGAGAATTTCTGCGCCCTTTTCTTTCATAGCCGTCTCAAAACCCGCCTGAGCGGAAAATCCTTCTTCAACCGCCTTTCGAACAGCCGAGCTGGAAACTCCCAGCTTGCGTCCGAGCTTAGCAAAGCTCTTTTGCAGCAGCTTATTTCCCTCGCCAAGGTAAAGCGGAACAGTGAGGATTTTCGTATCTCCAAGTTTCCCGGCAAAAGCCGTCTTGGCCTGGTAAGCCAACGATTGCACATAGGGACATAACTGATTGTGCTTATTCTGAGGGAAGCCGGCCATCATCGAAACAACGCTTGGCAGAAAGATATAATCGACTTTTCTTTCGACCAACTCGGCGATGTGGCCGTAAGCGACCTTTACCGGAAAACAGGGCTGGGCGGTAAGCCGTTCCACTCCCATACGAATTATTTTCTTGTTCGTATCGCCCGAATGGACTACTTCAAATCCCAGCGCCTCGAAGAACCGGGCGAACAACGGCAAAAATTGCAAGTTAATCAAGCACATCGGAATACCTATTTTCGTTGCTCGTCGCTCGTCGCCCGTCTCTCGTTCGGGTGGCGTTCCATCCAGACCGGCGTACTTTAGCAGCATTCGTTTACGATATTCGAAGGCATCAAAGCACTTTTCACTTTTTACTTTTCCCTTCTTCTTTATATTGTATCTGTCGCACCGCGAGCCGTAGTATAATGGCTCTGCTCCCGGCAGTTGTACCTTCTTAATTTCACAGTGGTTTGGACAATGCTCGCAGGTGAAAGATTCAACACTGTATTCAATGGATGCAAGATTCTCGAAGCCCCTGAACTTACTCTTGAGCTGGCCTGTTTCTTTCATACGCTCTGCTGCGATAGCGGCCGCCCCCAACGCACCGGTTACCTCGTGATGGTCTGGGACCATAATCGGCTTGCCGGTTACTTTCTCGAATGCCGACCATACCGCCTTGTTAAAAGCAGTGCCGCCCTGAAAACAGATATTATCACCGATTTTGCGCTGGCCAACCACGCGATTGAGATAATTTGCAACGATTGAATAACTCAAGCCGGCTACAAGCTCGCTTACCTGTGCGCCACGCTGCTGATAGCTTAATAAATCGGACTCCATAAACACCGTACATCGCTCGCCGAGCTTTATCGGGGCCTTACTTGCAAAAGCTAACTCTGCAAATTCCTCATTGATATTTATGCCCAGCCGCTGGGCCTGCTCTTCCAGGAACGAGCCGGTACCGGCGGCGCAAGCGTGATTCATCTCAAAATCCACCACTACGCCATTTTCCAGCGATATGTATTTACTGTCCTGTCCGCCGATTTCAAATATCGTATCGACCTTCGGATTAACGATTGCCGCCCCGGCCGCCTGTGCGGTGATTTCATTTATCACAACGTCGGCACCTATGAAGTCGCCGGTAAGGTATCTGCCGGAGCCGGTGGACGCCGCTCCTAAAATTTTTACCTTACCCTTGACCTTCCGCCCGACTATATCCAGCCCCTTGCGCACCGATTCCAGGGGCTTGCCAGCCGTCATCAAATACGCCTTTGCGAGGACTCTTTTCTGCTCATCCATTACCACCACGTTGGTACTCAACGAGCCGACATCAACTCCAAGATACGCATTGAGCGGCTCGGTCACTTCTGAAAGCAAATGCTCATAAACAGGACTTTCAGGTACCGGCAAGCTCGGCTGCTCCAGCCGCTCCCGATGCGGGGCGTTCTCCAAAGCAGAACCCCGCTCGGCGAGGTAACTGTCAATTTTTCCAAGCTGAATTTGGCCGTCATTGCCATGAGCGGCTCTGCCCTTGGCGACAAGTACAGCACCAATAGCACCGGTAAAAAAGTGTTCATCCGGAACCAAAAGTTCACCTGGCTCTAATTCAAAGACCTGCTCCATCGCCCTGACAACGCCGACATTTGCCGCCACACCGCCAGTGAATATAATGGGCTTAACAAACTCCCTGCCGCAGCCCAGATTGCTTTTCAAATTTCTGGCCAGCGCCAGACACAGCCCCGCAATAATATCGCAGGTCGGTGTCGCCTGCTGCTGAAGGTGAATCATATCGCTTTTTGCAAAGACCGAACATCGCCCAGCCATTCGCGGGACAGTTTTACTTTGCAAGGCCATCTGCCCGAACTCATCTTCAATATCTATGCCCAGCCGCTGCGCCTGCTGGTCGAGAAAAGAGCCGGTTCCTGCCGCACAAACCGTATTCAATACAAAATCCTGTACCCTACTCCGGCCTCGCTCGACGGACAGGAAAATCAACTTGCTATCCTGGCCGCCCATCTCAACTATTGTCGCCCGCTCCAGTTTCGGATAGAGCCGATATACTGCCGCCGCCTGTGCTGGCACCTCATTCACAAAAGGGATATCAACCAGCTTGGCTAAAAACCGCCCCGCAGAACCGGTAGCCGCAGCAAAGGCAATATCATAAGAGCTAACAGTGCTGAACAACTCTTTGAGTTGTGCGCACACGGTCTCTATGGGTTTGCCTTTTGTGCGCTGATAATTGCGGAAAATTACTCTGTCGGCTTCGTCAAGCACAATCACATCACTGCTGGTTGAGCCAACGTCAATGCCAAGGTGAAGCTTACGCCCACGGCGGAGTGACTCATGTTGATTTCGTCTGGCCCTGCTCGGGGCAATTGTCTCTATACGTGTTCTGTCGTCCATACTTATTCCCCAAATTGATAGTTATTCTGCCAACCGCTTACTATAACTGTTTCAGGACAAAACCGCAAGTAAAACCGGATTCCTA
>QNBZ01000086.1 GCA_003644295.1 Planctomycetota bacterium | reverse complement strand
TATTTAGGTTGCGACAAAGGGTGATAATTTGCGGAGTTTGTTGATAATTTCCGGGATTTTTTCTATTGTGTAATCGACTTCTTTCTCGGTGTTGTACCTGCTTAAACTGAATCGAATCGAGCCGTGGGCTGCGGTGAACGGAACGCCCATCGCTCGTAATACGTGGCTCGGCTCTAATGAGCCGCTCGTGCAGGCCGAGCCGCTGCTGGCACAGATACCGAATTTATCCAGCATAAGCAAAATCGCTTCGCCCTCGATAAATTCAAAACTGATATTACTTGTATTAGGCAGCCGGTTTTCTTTGTCGCCGTTGAGGATGCTATCGGGACATTTTTGCAGTATTGCGTTTTCGAGTTTGTCCCGCAACTTTCTGATTTTCTCGTTTTCTTCTTTAATATTCTTTTCCGCCAATTCGCACGCTTTACCCAGCCCGACTATGCCGGGGACGTTTTCTGTTCCCGCTCTTCTGCCGGCTTCCTGGTGGCCGCCTAATATAAACGGCGATATTCGTGTCCCTTTCCTGACGTACAGGGCACCTATTCCTTTCGGCCCGTGCAGCTTATGGCCGGATATGCTTAGCAAATCGATTTTGCTTTTTGCCGGGTTCAAAGGTGTTTTCCCGACTGCCTGCACCGCATCGGTATGCAGTATTGAACCTTTGCCTTTAACCAATTCAGCAATTTTCTCAATCGGAAATATCACACCGGTTTCGTTATTTGCATACATTATCGTAACAAGAGCGGTATCATCATCGATTTGTTTTTCCAGTTCGTCCAAATCAAGCTGTCCCTGTTTATCCACTGCCAGTTCGACTACGGTATAGCCGTGATTTTGCAGTTCCCGGCAGACCGCCAGCACAGCAGGATGCTCGACTCTTGTAGTTATGATTTTTTGTTTGTTCGGCGTTGCTGCTAATGCGCCTTTAATGGCGGCGTTATCGCTTTCAGTGCCGCCGCTGGTGAATATGATTTCGCCTGGCTCACAGCCGAGCAAATTGGCAACTTGCTCGCGTGCCCGACGTATTTTCCGGCTAATCTGTCCGCCGAATGTGTGCATACTCGAAGGATTGCCATAGAGCTTACAGAACAGAGGCATCATTTCTTCAAGCACTTCATCAGCTACCTTTGTTGTGGCATTGTTGTCAAAATATATGGTATTCATATTCTAAATCAGTTGTATCTTTCGGATATTGGTCGGTCTGCCGGGCTGGTGAATCGCCGGTACAGTTTTTTAAGTTTTTTATTTTATTTTCTTGCCCTGTGTTTTTTCTATTATCTTTTCGATTTCACCTTTACATCCGCCACAACCGCCGCCGGCCTTACAGTAGTTCGTTACTTCTTCGACGGTTGTCAAGTTATTCTCTCGCACTACTCTTTCGATTTCGATGTCGGTTACGCCAAAACAGGTACAAACGATGCTGCCCTGTAATTCGTGTTTTTTTCTGCCGCCGGTTCGGTAATTTTCTATTGCCGCCTCGAGCGCTTCTCTGCCCATAACCGAGCAGTGCATTTTCTGTTCAGGCAGGCCGTCGAGGTACTCCGCAATATCTTTATTGGTTATTTTAGCCGCCTCATCCACCGTTTTACCTTTTATCATTTCGGTTAATACCGATGATGTTGCGATTGCGCTGGCGCAGCCGAAGGTTTTGAACTTTGCGTCGGCGATTTTGCCGTTCTCATCGAGTTTGAATGTCAGCTTCAGGGCATCGCCGCAGGCCAATGAGCCGACTTCGCCGATGCCGTCCGGTTTTTCAATTTCGCCGACGTTTCGCGGATTGAAAAAATGCTCTTTGACTTTATCAGTATATTCCCACATAGTTTCGTATTCCGTATCTCGTGTTGAGCCGGCAAACGAGAATAATATTTATTGTTTTAATCCTCTCTCCAAATCACTAATAATATCTTCAACATCTTCAAGCCCAACTGCAAGCCGGAAAAGCGTATCGGTAATTCCCAACTCGTAGCGTTCTTCTCTCGTGTAATCGTAATAGCTTACCAGAGCAGGATGTGTAATGAGCGTTTCAACGCCGCCCAGGCTCGGTCCAATGTAGCAGAGCTTTAAGGCGTCAAGAAATCGTTTAGCGGTACTGAGATTGCCCTTTATTTCAAAAGTAACTACTCCGCCGCCACCGGCCATCTGCTCCTTTGCTACATCATAATGAGGATGGCTCTCAAGGAAAGGATAATAAACTTTCTTCACACGCTTATGACTTTCAAGAAACCCAGCAATCTGCATAGCAGTTTCATTTTGCCTCTGCACCCGCAATGGAAATGTTTTAAGGCCTCGCAGAAGAAGATAACAACAGTGAGGGTCGATAAGACCACCCATTGACTTATGCAGACTCCGTATCTTGTCAATCAGTTCTTTCTTCCCGAGTACAGCGCCGGCCAGGATGTCATTGTGGCCAGCTAAATATTTTGTCGCGCTTTGCAAAACAATATCCATTCCAAATTCGATAGGTCTCTGGTTGAACGGTGTGCTGAACGTACTATCTATAAGTGTTAGAACATTATGTTTATCCGCTATCTTTTTAATTTTAACAAGGTCAAAGATATTCAGATAAGGATTAGTCGGCGATTCAGAAAATATAAAACGGGTGCTTTTTCTGATTGCTTTCTCAAGAACTTCATAATCGCCAAATGGAACGATAGTACAGCCAATGCCGAACTGTTTTAGATAAGACCGGCAGAATTCGAGAGTTTTTTTATAGCTGTCATCAGTAATAACAATATGGTCGCCTGACTGAACCAGAGAAAGAATAGTTGTGGTTATCGCACTCATTCCGGAAGAAAAGACAATACAGTCTTCGGCGCCTTCAAGATTGGCGAGACGTCTCTCGGCAATCTGGGCAGTGGGATTGCCGTATCTGCCGTATTCAAAGTGCTCTTTGCCCTTTTTGGTGTAATCTTCGATATGTCTGCTGTCTTGAAATACAAACGTGGAAGTCTGAATAATAGGAGTTGTCAGCGAATCAGCATATTTCCTCCTCGGCTCACCAGAATGTATCGACCTGGTAGCTAAGGATTTACCACCATTGCTACCCACTTTTTTTGAATATGATTTAGCCATTATTTCTTCCTTGCTTATTTTGCGGGTAAAATTTCCACCATTCTGTCAATGGACTTTCTGGCTTTTTTTGCTGTCTCGTCCGGCACCTCGACTTTGTATTGCATATATTCCAGCGACCGGATTATTTTTTCTAAAGTAATCCGCTTCATATCAGGACAAATAGCTCTGTCGCTGGCTGCGATAAATTCAGCATTCGGATTTTGCTTTTTCAAAGCGTGAATCATTCCTGTTTCGGTAGCTATTATAAACTGTTTCGCTTTGCTCTTTTTTGCGTAGCGAAGCATTTGGCCGGTACTAAGTATCTGGTCTGAAATCTCTTTGACCGGCTCTGTGCATTCGGGATGAGTCATTACAATCGCATCGGGATATTTGGCTTTGGCCTCTTTAATATCGTCTTCGGTTATCATTATGTGCGATGGGCAATAGCCCTGCCAGAGAGCAAGCTTTCTGCTTGTTCTGTCGATTGCAAACTGTCCGAGATGCTGGTCCGGCACAAAGATAATCTGCCTGTCTTTTGGAAGAGAATTTACTACTTCAGTCGCATTAGCGCTGGTACAGCAGTAGTCACTCTCGGCCTTAACTTCTGCGGAACTGTTGACATAACAGACCACCAGCGCATCGGGATGCTGCTGTTTAAGCTCTATTAGCTGCTCTGCGGTGAGCATATCAGCCATCGGACAGCCGGCGGAGTTATCCGGCAAAAGCACGGTTTTTCCCGGCGAAAGAATAGCTGCGGTCTCAGCCATAAACTTCACGCCGCAGAATACGATTACCTCGGCATCGGTTTCCGCCGCTTTTATACTCAGCCCCAGCGAATCACCCGTGAAATCAGCCAAATCCTGTATCTCGCCGGGCTGATAATTGTGCGCAAGTATCACCGCCTTACGCTGCCGTTTTAGCTTTTCTATTTTTTCAAGTAGTAGTTTCATTTTTCTTATAAACCAAATCCGAATGTGGTGTCGTAACGGTAACACCAGCCGACACCGATTCCTTTATCCAGACATTACCGCCAATCACGGCGTTTTTTCCAATAGTTACATCGCCCAATATAGTCGCTTCTGCATAGATTGTTACATTGTCCTCAATCGTCGGATGGCGTTTGCCGCCCTTTATTATTTTTCCTCTTTCATCCTTCGGAAAGCTCAAAGCTCCGAGTGTAGCGCCTTGGTAAATCTTTACATTATCACCGATGACCGTAGTCTCACCTATTACAACACCAGTGCCATGGTCAATAAAGAAGTTTTTGCCTATTTTAGCGCCTGGATGTATGTCAATACCGGTTCTTGCGTGCGCGCATTCGGTCATTATCCGTGGAATTAACGGTACTTCTTTTAGATATAACTCATGTGCGATGCGGTACGTTGCAATTGCCATAATGCAGGGATAGCTTATTACAATTTCCTCATAAGATTTTGCAGCTGGGTCCCCGTCAAAAGCTGCGCCGACATCGCCTTTAAGCAATTTTCTAATCTTCGGCAGTTGCGACAATAAATGTTGGGTAACGTCCTCAGCCATTGTTCGGCAGTCACAGCCATCACACTTATCCATTCTGCATTGATATTGATAGGCTCGTTCTACTTGTTCGCAAAGGTCGGTGCAAACCTGACATAAAATATCCCCAATGATAAAGTTGATATTTGATTTTGTGACGGTTCTCTTACCGGTATAGCCCGGAAAAAGCAGCTCGGTGAGCAAATCAAGGATTTCCAGAATTTTAGCACGCACCGGTAGATTGGAGGCGTCGATAAAGTTTATGCCTGAATCACCTTTGTAGGTCGTGGCAAGTTTGCCAACCAAATCCTCCATTTTCTTATTGGCCGAGTTATTCTTTCGCATTATCTGTCCCTCTTGAAAGGGTAAAAAAATTATTATTCAAACATTTCGGTGGAGATATACCTCTCTCCGGTATCGGGCAGAATAACTACTATTGTTTTACCCTCATTTTCCGGGCGTCTCGATATCTGTATTGCCGCCCACATTGCAGCTCCGGAGCTTACGCCTGCTAATACGCCCTCTCTTGCCGCTAATTGTCGGGCTGTATCCATAGCGTCATTATTTGAGACCTGGATAATCTCGTCGATTAGCTCGACATTCAACACTTTCGGCACGAAACCGGCGCCGATACCCTGTATCTTATGTGGCCCCGGCTTTCCGCCGGAAAGTACAGGCGAATCCTTTGGCTCCACCGCCACGGCCTTTAGGTGCTTATTGTGTTGTTTTAATACTTCGACACATCCGGTTAAAGTTCCACCTGTTCCCACACCCGCAACGAAAATATCAACTTCGCCATCACTGTCAGCCAAAATCTCCTTTGCTGTGGTTTCCCTGTGGATTTGTGGATTTGCAGGATTATTAAATTGTTGCGGCATAAAAGCATTATGGTTCTCTGCCAGAAGCTGTTCGGCTTTTTCTACCGCACCGGTCATACCTTGCTCGGCGGCGGTCAGCACAATCTCTGCGCCAAATAATCGCAGCAGCTTTCTTCTCTCGATGCTCATCGATTCTGGCATAGTCAGTATCAATTCGTAGTCCTTTGCCGCACAGACGCAGGCAAGCCCTATGCCGGTATTGCCGCTGGTCGGTTCGATTATAACCGTATCCGCTTTTATCAAGCCCTTTTCCTCTGCGGCCTCTATCATTGACAACGCAATCCTGTCCTTTACGCTGCCGCAGGGATTGAAAGATTCGAGCTTGGCGAGAATAGTTGCTTTGCCCGAGCCGAGCTTATTGATTTGCACCAGAGGCGTATAACCAACGACAGCCGTAATATCTTCAAATATAGCGCTCATAACTTCTGCCTTTATCCATTTATATTTGATAATTTGGCGTTCCGCTGCCTATTCTTCTGTCGATTAAATCCTGTAATGTTATTGATTGCAGGACGTTTTCCATCGTCTCCTGCAACTGTGTCCAGACTTGTCTTGTTACACAATCAGCGGCTCGCACACAGTAATTTTCGTTTTCAACGCATTCAACGGTGATTGCCGACAGTCCCTCCAGACAATCGAAAACATCGCCAAGTTTAATCTGATTCGGAGTTTTGGCAAGAACATAACCGCCTTTGGAACCTCTGATACTTTTTACGAGTCCTGCTGATTTGAGTATAGCTATTAACTGTTCCAGATATTTAACGGATATATCCTGTCG
>QNBZ01000085.1 GCA_003644295.1 Planctomycetota bacterium | reverse complement strand
TAAAAAATGCCTCGGCTGACCCTACAAATGCCGCAAATGGTCTGCGTGTTGACCTTAACACCAATTTCCGCTCGGCTAAAGGAATTCTCGATTTTGTCAACAGGATATTCTCACGCATAATGACGGCTTCTTTCGCGAAGATTGATTACGATGAGTCGGCTGAGCTGAAACCGGCAAAAGATAGCTCTAAAAACGAGTGGGCAAGCGACACTAAACCGATTGTTGAGCTTCACATCCTTGACGACAAGAATTCAGAATACAAAATACAGAATACAGAATTCAGCAGTCGTCAATATCAAGCAGCGATGATTGCCCGGCGTATAAATCAGATGGTCGGCGCAGAGTCGGGCCAGCCGGAGTTCCGGATATACGATAAGCTGGAAGATAGAACCAGGCCGGTCGAATACCGTGACATTGTGATACTAATGCGTTCGCCCGCGAAGAAGGCCGACGATTATGTCAAGGTGCTTCGATTGGCCGGTGTGCCGGTTAGCTGTCAAGCAGCGACCGGTTATTTTGAGACAACTGAAATCCGCGACTTGTTGTCCCTGTTGAAAGTTCTCGACAATCCGCAGCGTGATATTGAATTAGCGGCAGTACTGCGAAGCCCGCTTTTCAATATCAGCGACACTGAATTAGCAAAGATAAGAATGGGCAAAGGCACAGATGGGCAAAGGCACAAAGGCACAAAGAGTAATTACCGATTACCATTTTACGATTGCGTTCTTGGATATTGCGTTGACGGAACTGATAAGAAATTATCCGACCGGCTCAAGGAGATACTCGCTCAGCTTGAGCGGTGGCGTCGGCTTGCACGACGCGGCCATCTGGCGGATTTGATTTGGCAAATCTATCGCCAGACCGGTTTTTTGTCGTTCGTCTGCGCTTTGGCAAACGGCCAAAGCCGTAGGGCTAATCTTCTTAAACTGCACGACAGGGCGATTCAGTTCGAGGGCTTCGCAAGCAGTACCGGCATAGCTTCACTGACGCGCTTCGTTGAGTTTATCGAGAAGCTCCAGCAGAGCGGCCATGACTGGGCCTCCGCCGAGCCGGACACTGCGGTGGGTAATGCCGTTCGGATTATGAGCGTCCATAAGAGCAAGGGACTGGAGTTTCCGGTAGTATTCTTGGCTGAATTAAACGGTGAGTTTAACAAGAGAGATGTTCAGGGAGATTTTCTTGCCGATACAAACGATACGTTAGGGCTGCAAATTATCGACCGCCGGACGAACAGCAGATTAACCTCGCTTGCGCATCAGGTTATCTCAGAGCGGAAACTGTCCGCAGCGCTGGCCGAGGAGATGCGAATCCTTTATGTTGCAATGACGCGCGCCAGAGAGCGACTTATCTTAACTGGCTGCGAAAAAAAGGAAAAGTGCAGGGAGCAAATCTCAAATGGTTTTCTCTTTGGCGAAGAATCTATACCGGACTGGCAGCTTCGCTCGTGTCAAGAGCCATTGGGATGGGTTCTCTACGGACTTTGCGACCAGAAGAATCTACATTCGGCTTTTGAAACGGGACTGGCAGAGGAGTGTGTCGATGACAATTTGTTTAGTATGAAACTTTACAGCGAAAGAGAGTTAGAACAGCTATCCAATCATATCCTTGAACTGAAGACCAGTAAAAGGCAAAAAGTAAAAGGCAAAAAACAAAAGGTAAAAAACAATAATCAATCATCAATTATCACTAATCAATTGAAAAGGTCTCTGGCCTGGCGGTATCGGTTCGGTGATGCGCCTCTGCTGCCTGCAAAGCGTTCGGTAACACAACTAACACATCGCAATGATGAGTATTCGGCCCCGCCGTTTGTTACTCGCCGCTTGTCATTCGAGTCGCCCATCATCAGTCGTGATGCACAGGTTACTGGCCACGATATTGGTACGGCTACGCACCTTGTAATTGCTAAACTTGATTTAGGTAAGCTGGTAAGCAAAAAGGCAATTGAAAAAGTCAAACAAGGGCTTTTAGTGAATGGCGCTATAGATGAGACAGTTGCAGCACATATTAACACAGCTTCGATAGCCGGTTTTTTTGAAAGCGAATTAGGGCAAACAGTTCTCGATTCTAATAATACGGTCTGGCGGGAATGGCCGTTCACTTTTGCTGTGCCGGCTTCCGAATTTAGTAATTCGAGCCACGAGTTACGAGTTACGAGCGACGAGATACGAGATACGATTATTGTTCAGGGCATAATCGATATGCTGGTTCAAACGCCGAATGGCTTACTTGTAATAGATTTCAAAACAGACAATATAACCGCTGAGCAGGTCGCCAAACGCGTGGAGCTTTATCGCGAGCAGTTGGAGCTTTACTGCAGAGCAGCAGGGGCAATTCTGAAAGCCGAGATTCTCGGCAAATGGCTTTATTTTCTGACGCCGGGCTGCGCTGTCGAACTTGTCTGACGATAATCAAGAATCAGACATTAAAATCATCGGGATTACTCTTGCCTGTTGGTGTTGTGTTTGTATAATAAGCCATTCGTGAGTTGAAGGGTAAAAGTAACAGTTTCAGTGGAGAATTCGTAAAAATGTCAGAAGCACCAAAAGCAAACGCAGTGGTCGGACAATCAGGCGGGCCGACCGGAACTATCAACGCATCTTTAGCCGGCGTTATTGAAGAAGTCTGCAAACATCCGGAAATCGAAAATCTGTACGGCTCGATACACGCCGTACAAGGAGTCGTCAATGAAAACTTTGTTGATTTGAAAAATTTGTCGATTTCGGTTTTAGAAGGAATGGCGGGCTGCTCATCGGCAGCTTTAGGCTCAAGCCGTGATAAACCCGATGAAGAATACTGCGCTAAAATACTTGATGTCTTTAAGAAACGGAATATCAGATACTTTTTTTACATCGGCGGCAATGATTCAGCTAATACAGCCAATATCGTTAATATAATGGCTGCTGAGGTCGGCTATGAAATGCGAGCGTTTCATATTCCAAAGACTATCGACAACGATTTGCTTGTAACCGACCACTGCCCCGGCTATGGTACCGCCGCCAAGTTTGTCGCCTGCGCTCTTATGGGCGACGACCTCGACAACAGAGCGCTTCCGGGTATAAAGGTCGATGTGATTATGGGCAGACACGCCGGCTTTCTGGCGGCAGCTTCCGTTCTTGGAAAGCAGAGAGATGACGACGGCCCTCACCTGGTATATTTTCCTGAAAGAGCCGTCTCGATGGATAAGTTTCTCGGTGATGTTGAGGGAGTTTATACAAAACTTGGCCGATGTGTCGTCGCAGTTAGTGAAGGCATAATTGATACCGACGGCATAACGTGGGCGGAAAAACTGGCCGAGCAGAAAGAGACCGATGCACACGGCAATGTGCAACTGTCCGGAACAGGCGCCCTGGCTGACTTTTTAACAGGGCAAATCAAAGGCAAACTCGGCGCTAAACGCGTCAGGGCAGATACTTTCGGCTATCTACAGAGAAGCTTCGTTGGCTTTCAATCCAGCGTTGATGCTGACGAAGCTCGCAGGTGTGGACGGGAAGCGGTTAAGTTCTCAATGAATGAGCAGAGCGGTTCGGTCGCCATAAAGCGAACCGGTAACGGAGATAATTATGCAGTGGAATTGGTAAGTACCGAGCTTCGTAATGTCGCTGAAAAGTCAAAAACGATGCCGGATGAATTTATCAATTCAGAGGGCAACGGCGTAACAGATGCGTTTGTCGAATATGCAATGCCTCTGACCGGTGGGCTGCCGAAAACATATTTTTTAGGAAATTATCCCAAGGTTTAGCCGACGGGAGCAATCGCCTGAAATGATAAAGACCAAAATAATTGCCACGCTCGGCCCTTCGTGCAGCAATTCTGATATTATCAAGGCAATGACCGACAACGGCGTGGATGTTTTCCGCCTGAACTTTTCTCACGGCACGCTCGAAGAACACGGCAAACTGTTAGAGTCGCTAAATACCGCTCGCAGCCAACATCATCATACTACCGCCGTGCTTGGTGATTTGTGCGGCCCGAAGATTCGCACAAATCGAATCGAACCAGATGGCGATGAACTGCACACCGGTGAAAAAATAACCATTGTACAGGGAAGCGAAGTCGGTACGGCAAAACGTTTCGGTACTAACTATGAACATTTCAACAAAGATATTGCCATTGGCCACCGCATCTTCATAGATGACGGCCGGATTGCCCTGCGTGTAGTCAGTAAGAATGACAATGAGGTGGTGTGTGAGGTCATCATCGCAGGGGTTATGCGCAGCCATAAAGGAATTAACCTGCCGGATACACAAATAAGCATACCATCAATTACCAAACGCGATTGGCAATGTGTTGACTGGGCCATCGAAAAAAAACTGGACTTTCTTGCTTTAAGCTTCGTTCGTTCAGCCGATGAAATCAAACAGTTGAAAGACTATATCCGTAAAGCCGGGGCCAACATTAAAATCGTTGCTAAGATTGAAACGCCGCAGGTTCTAAAGCACCTGGAGGATGTCATCAAAGCCAGCGACGCCATACTGGTTGCCCGCGGCGACCTCGGCGTTGAGATGGACCTGGCTGAAGTACCCCTTATCCAGAAACGAATCACTCAGCTGTGCCGACGCTTTGGCAAACCAGTTGTCGTTGCCACACAAATGCTGCAAAGTATGATTGACAGCCCCGTCGCTACGCGCGCCGAGGTCTCAGATGTTGCCAACGCTATTATGGACCTTACCGACGCTGTTATGCTTTCCGGCGAAACGGCAGTGGGTAAATATCCGGTCAAGGCCGCTCAAACCATCCAGCGAATCGCAAGCGTAACCGAAGCGTACCTCGACCAGAACGAGCTGATTCGACCAAAAACCATTACAACAGACGACTTGGCTTTGACCGCATCGGTAGCACATAACGCAGGCCAAATTGCTGATGATATCGGCGCTAAACTCGTGGCCGTATGGTCGCAGACCGGCTCATCAGCCCGGCTGCTCAGTAAGGCCAGAATCGGCGTGCCAATCTTGGCCTTCAGCTCAGACCAACGCACCTGCCATCAAATGTGCCTGGATTATGGCGTTATACCACGCTGTCAACCGATACCTGTGGACATAGAGTCCTTCACCGGTATGGTTGACCGGCTTATCATCAATCGCAATTGGGCCAATATCGGCGAGAAAATAGTTCTCGTTGCCGGACAGCCATTGGGGACAGCCAGCGCTACCAATGCTATTATAGTTCATACTATAACCAACGATTGATAAGGATACTCTAATGGAAAAATTAGATTTTACCATTACTACGCTCGGCAGCAGGACGGTACATTCGCCGATGTTGCTGTCAAGGAAAAGGGGCGATTACATGGCAAACTACGTGGACGATGACCAGTGTGTACTTTACGATATCGAAACTAGCGTTGATGCACCGGCCCGCAGTTTCCAGCGTAGTGAACTGCTCGAAAAGGCCGGCCCGCGAGAGAAAATCTATTTTGACCCCGCAGACGTACACGCCGGCATCGTTACCTGCGGCGGATTGTGTCCAGGCCTTAACGATGTGATACGGGCAATTGTTATGTGCCTGTGGTATCATTACGGCGTAAAACGGATTTCCGGCATCAGGTTCGGCTACCGCGGACTTCTTTCACAATTTGCTCTGCCGGTGATGGAGCTAACGCCGGGAAACGTCCTGGATATCCATCGTAAGGGCGGAACAATTCTTGGTTCTTCGCGAGGTTATGGCGACCGTACCGAAGAAATCGTTGATTCGCTACAGAGGATGAATATCAACATCCTCTTTACAATTGGCGGCGACGGGACACAAAAAGGCGCTCTTAACATTTCACAGCAGGCAGGCAAACGTGGGCTTGAACTTGCCGTCGTCGGTGTGCCTAAAACTATTGACAACGACCTGAGCTTTGTAGAAAAATCGTTTGGGTTTGAGACAGCGGTATCCAAAGCGGTAGATGCCGTTGCAAGCGCACACATAGAGGCAACAAACGCCTTGAACGGAGTCGGAATTGTCAAGGTTATGGGCAGGGAATCGGGTTTTATCGCCGCACATACGGCCCTGGCTATCAATGACGTCAACTATGTGCTTATTCCGGAAGTGCCTTTCGACCTCGATGGTGAAAGTGGGCTGCTTGTCCATCTCCAGGAAAGACTCGAACGTCGAAATCACGCTGTAATTCTTGTGGCAGAAGGCGCAGGGCAGGACCTTATGGACAGCAGCACCTTATATGACGCTTCAGGTAATAAAAAACTCGGAGATATCGGCGTTTTTCTCAAAGAAAAAATCGGTGCATACTTCAAAGAAAAGCATATCGAACTCAATCTGAAATATATTGACCCGAGCTATATTATCCGCAGCACGCCGGCAAATCCGAACGACTCAAT
>QNBZ01000084.1 GCA_003644295.1 Planctomycetota bacterium | reverse complement strand
TCAGCTACCGGAACAAGTTTAACATTATCGTTTTCGCCCTGTTCCGCTGTTGTCTCTGACAAACCGTTTTCATCTGTGTCAACTTGACTCATAAAACCCCTTTCAATTGATTATTGATTATTGATAAATGATGATTGGAAAAAACATTAAAAATAATCAATCATCAATAATCAATCATCAATAATCAATCATCAATAATCAATTATTCGTATCCCAATTCTCTAAGCACCTGCTCAGTTGGCACGCCTAATTCCTTTTTTATCTGGGCTTCTTTTAGTTTTTCCATTGTATTTTCCGGCAGTGGGCTGGGGAAAATAATATCAATTTTTCTATCGGCTTCGCTGGTCTTGTAGATGTTGGCGTTATCGAGGATGTTTAGAACCATTCGGCAGATTTTCTTTAATCCTTCACCGTAGCTGAATCTCTTGCGTTCTGTTTTGGACAGCATACCCATAAGCGTCAATCTAAGAGCTACTGCGCTGGTCAGGTTGCCGAGTCTGTTTTTCAGAACCCCAGCTACAAGGGGTGTTACTCCGCTTGTTTTATCCATTGCCTCTCTGATTTCGGCGATGTGCAGGTCTTCGCTGGGCGTTAAAGCGTCTCCGCCGAATTCCTCGATAGACGCATCAGGATTATCTGTGTACCACATTCTGCCCGGCGATACAGGCCTGTCTTCAAAGCCCTCTATGCCTTTGCCCAGATACATCTTAAACGACTGGAACGTAATCCTGCTGGCTCTGTCACTTAGCCGTGTATTAAGCTCATCCTGCAGAGGTATTAGCGGCTCGACATCGCTTATTCCCTCATAGTAATACGGCTGAGCAACATTCTGTATATGCACTACTGGCAGAAATCCCCACGGAAATTTGCCTTCTGCTACGAGTTGTTTGTTTTCGTATCTTTGCCAGCCGACACTTGATATTATTTCTGTTATTGCGACCGTTTCTCGGCTGTCGCCGCTTTGTCTGCTCTGCCGCAGTATCTTTGTAAGGAAAGAGTTTTTTCGGCTCAGCGTGTTTTTTTTCTGATGGAAGTGCTGGATATAGTATCTGATTTTCTTGTAGTCATTTTCTTCCAGAACAGGCAGTGCCCTTGGCGCTTCAATCAGTTCCAGCCCGATTGTTTGTGCCGATTGCAATACATCTTCAATTCTTGATTCTTGATTCTTGTTTCTTGATTCTCGTTTTTCGAGCATCGAGTATCCAGTATCAAGCATCGAGTATCCAGTATCAAGCATCGAGTAAATCTCATCGCCAGGCCTGATGAGACAATCGACAAAACCGTACACGCTTCCGAGCACCGCCATATCCTGGAAAAATCCGATACCGCCGTTAGCCGCAAACACTGCCTTTAGTATTGATTCGATTTCTGAGCGTTTTTGGCTGTCCGGCGATTTGGAAACAAAGCTTATTGGTTTACCGAACAAAAAATCTACCGCCGCATTTATTCGCCAGGCAATATCGTTTTCGATTACTACTTCTTTTCGCTGGATGTCTTTGACGGCTCTTGAGCCGAAGATGCCCGTACTCGCAGAGTGCGCCAGCCCTGTTATTCTTGTTGGCAATCCGTATTCTTGCGCTTGCAGATAGCATCTGCCGGACTCGTTCAGCTTTTTCTCGGAGCCGCCAGCCACGCCTGCCTCGTACATTCTATTGCTGTAATACTCCCAGAGTTTGGCAAAATGCGACTGGATATTTATTGATTGTTCCTCGACGAGCCATTCGATGTAATCGGCCTCAAGCTGCCGGTCTTTGAAGATACCAAGGTCAAAGCCCATATAAAGTTCCCCGCTTTTGACAGTAGTGTTTAGTTAGTATCTGTTGCGGAAACAATGTTTGTCGTTCCTGCGAAAGCAGGAATCCAGTTTTTAGGCCATAGCCCCCTGCTTTCGCAGGGGTGACATAGTGAGACCACCTTTCCGCAACAGGAACTAATTAGTGGTTCATATTCTATGAACTATGAACTCCGGTATCAGAGCTACTTGCGCGTATGATGCGAAAAAATGTTTGTATCGGTCGGGCTTTTTACGCTAACTTGTTATAAATTAGGTGGTAATTTTTTTTTGTGAAATTCCGATTTTAGTTTTTAACTACCTGCGCGTATGGTTGAATTGTGCAGGGAAGTGCTTCTTAGAAATGAAGTCTGGTAGGATGTGCAACTTTGTTGCACACGCACAGCAGAGCCGGGCGGCGTAAGCCGCCGGTTAAAAAGTGTCCGTTGTTTTACACCGTTTTATGTTCCAGAAATCCTTCGAGTTTTCGGCTTCTTACTGGATGCTGCATTTTCCTTATTGCTTTTGCCTCGACCTGCCTGACGCGTTCACGTGTAACTTTGAATATTCTGCCGACTTCTTCCAGCGTATAGGTATAGCCATCGCCGATTCCGTATCGCAGCTTGATAATCTCACGTTCGCGATATGAAAGTGTTTTTAATACTATATCGATTCTGTCCTTGAGCATTTCCTGTGTCGCCGAGGCCACTGGTGAATCGACATCGTCGTCTTCGATAAAATCGCCGAAGTAGCTGTCTTCGCTTTCGCCTATCGGCCTGTCAAGACTGATTGGATGCTTGGAAATTTTCAACACTCTGCGGGTTTCCTCTATGCTCATCTTGGCTTCTTTGGCGATTTCTTCAACCTTTGGCTCTCTGCCTAATTGCTGGAGCAAAACTTTGCTGGCGGTTCGCAGTCGGCTCATCGTTTCTATCATATGCACAGGGATACGAATCGTCCTTGCGTGGTCGGCAATCGCACGGGTGATTGCCTGGCGAATCCACCACGTAGCGTAAGTGCTGAATTTATATCCTCTACGGTATTCGTATTTATCTACTGCTCTCATCAGGCCGGTATTTCCTTCCTGGATTATATCCAGAAAGCTTAGGCCGCGGTTGCGGTATTTCTTGGCGATTGAAACAACCAGACGCAGATTTGCGCTTGAAAGTGTACGTTTGGTTTCCTCGTACTGGCGAAAAACTCTGTCGATGGAGCGCAGTCTTTTATCTAATTGCTTTGGCGTTTCCATCGTCAAATCGCAAAGGCCGGCCAATTCCTGTTTCATCGCCTCAATATCTTCGCTGGTTATGTACTTATTGACGCCGGCTTCGATAGTTTTTTCCAGATGATGCATTTTCCTGTTGATACCGTGCAATTTGTTTTTCATCGGCTGAATTCGGCTGGTTCGCAGACTGAGCTCTTCCAACAATGTTGCGATTTTGCGCCTGTTTCGGTACAGCCGTTTTAACGCTTTCTTGCCCTCGTTATCAGATTTGCTATGCAGGAATTTATTAAATAGAGTTCGGTTCGTTTTCAGCAGTTTATTCACTGTTTGCACGTTTCCAGGTATGCGCTTTTTTATCACGCTTCTGACGAGGTTTTCAGCGGTGCTGATTTTCATTGTTCTGTCGAACGACAGTGTGCCGTCATTGACCTGCTGGATTATAGCGATAGCATTTCTGGCGCAGTAATCGCTTTCGAGCATCTTCCTTCTGAACGCCATACGTGCCAGTTCAATCTTGCGAGCCAATGAAATCTCATCTTCTCTCGTCAGCAGCGGAATTTCACCCATCTGGGTCAGATACATCCGGATAGGGTCATCGATGCGCCGGCCAATCTCGGCGCCGACCAGCTCTTTTTCCAGCAGTTCATCCTCTTTAAGCTGCTTTTGTCCGGCGGATGCCTCGATGTCCTCATTCTCTTCAAATTCTTCATGGTCTTGTTTCTTCAGGTCGGCTTCATCGAGCAAATTGATACCCATTTCGTCAAGCGTTGATAAGATATTATCGAGGCGAACGGGAGTAACAGCTTCTTCGGGCAGTTCTTCGTTCATTTCCTCGTAGGTTAAAAAACCTTTTTTCATACCCTTTTCGATAAGAGCTTTGGTTTTTTGGTCGGCGGACTTTATTTGGGCGCTCGTCGGATGCTCGAGCTTAATCTTAACTTTGTCGGAATTCTTATCCGGTTTGGTCGCTTTTAGACTTTTTCTTGCCATTATTGACACCTTTGTATTATTGACTTTTGCGTCTTATTGAATTTTCAAACTGGCTACAGGCCAGTTTGAGTAATCAAGTCATTCCTATATTACGTGGATTTTGTTTGCCGGTATTTTCAACAAAATGCCGCAGGAACTGCCTCTGGTCTTTTATCGCTTTGATTTTGCGTTTCTTTATTTGCCTCTGTTCTTGTTGCATAGCGTTCAAAGCGCCAATTAGACGAGGTTGAAAATTGCCTTTTTCTTCCCCGGCCTGCGCCAATTCCGCGATAACATTACCAACCTCTACCGATTCGGCTTTAGCCAGAACTGCCGCAAGGGATGGCTCTGCATCGGAATTTAACGTTTCAAACAGAATATCAGCTATTTGTCTCAATATCGGTACATCAAAGAACTCGGCTGTAGCTTTTTCCTTTACGAGCTCGAACAGTTTTGGTTCGTTCAGCAGTACCTCAAGAATTTCCCGCTGGGCCGCGGCGGAAAGCCCCTGGCCCAAATCAACACCTCGGGATTCACGGCTTTCAAAATTATAACTTGTGTTCTTTGTCGCCCTTGTAAGTCTCCTGCTCAACTCGGCGTTTATCTGCCTGCTGTCAAGGCCGATAATCTTCGAGAGGCGATTAGCTATTAGCCCTCTGTCTATCTGTGGAAGGGAACCGGCCTGCAAACTTGTAGCTACTGTCTGTAAAAATGCTTCTACTGCCGCTTTTCTACCGACAATGGTATCATCGCTATCTAAATTTTCTGTTAATCTTTTCCACTTGAACTCAAAGACATCGACAGCGTTATCAATCAATTTTTCAAATCGTTTTCTACCAGCGGTCAAAAGAAAATCACACGGGTCCTTGCCCTGCGGTACAGAAGCGAGTTTTATATCGATACCCTGAGACAGACATACATCCAAGGCCCTGTTGGCGGCTTCGGTGCCTGCAATATCACTGTCGAAGATTAAAACCACTTTTTTGGCGTACCTTTTGAGAATGCGTCCCTGGCCGGCGGTAAAGCTGGTGCCTAAAGTCGCAACGACATTGGTACAGCCGAACTGATGCGCCATTATGCAGTCGGTATAGCCCTCGACGACAACTGCTGTGCCGGTTGAGACAATTTCGTGCCTGGCCTGTTCTAAGCCGTATAGACAATTGCTTTTGTCGAACAGAATTGTTGTCGGCGAATTTATGTACTTGGCATCAGCTCCGTCAAGCGTTCGTCCGCCAAAGCCGATTACTCTGCCGGTTACATCGGTAATGGTGAACATCAAACGTCCTGTGAACTTGTCGTGGTTCCGGGCTGTTACCAGACCGGCTTTTATCAGTAAATCGATGGAAGCGTTCTTGGCTTTTGCTGTCTTGATTAAATCATCCTGTGAAAGGGCCAGACCGAGCCGCCACTTTTTCACACTTTCCTGCGTTATTTGTCTTTCAGCAACGTACTCGCTGGCTGACTTGCCCTTTTGTTTGTCGGCGAGATTCGCCTGGAAGTGTTTAGCTGCCCAGGCGTTGACTTTCGCCAGTTTATTTGGGTCGATTGATTGCCGACTTTCGATTTTGGATTTCTGATTTTCACTCGGTAATTCAATTCCGGCGCGTTCGGCTAATCTTTCTATCGCCTGTGGAAAGGTCAGGTTTTCGCGCATTTGAACGAAAGTGAAAACACTGCCGCCGGCACCGCACGAGAAACATTTGAATATCTGTTTGACGCCGTTGACATACATACTCGGACGATGGTCGTCGTGGAAAGGACATAAGCCAACCATCTCTCCGCCCTTTCTCGTGAGGTTCACATGCTCGCTTATCACCTCAACGATGTCGTTGGCCTGCTGAACCCGGCTTATAAAACTACTGTCGAATCTTCCCATTTTTTCTATGCCGTACACCCTCGCCTTATACCCTAATGCTCTACTTTAGTATAGTTCGATTTGGCGAAAAGTCAAATGACGTGGCGAAAACCGCACTTTCAGTACTGTTAAAGGCCGTTTCGGTACTCTTTGGACATTTGGTTAATTAAGATGATTTACGGCGTTGGGTTTGTGGCGTTTGTTATCGCCGCCGCCGCAACACAGTAGATATAAATAAGCGGTTCAGAGCCGGTGTTCTTAACGTTGTGAAGAGTATGTGGCGGTATATAGGACACTTTGCCTTGGCCGACCTGATAGGATTGATTTTCGCCGATTAGCACAAGCCCTTTTCCGGAGAGGAAGACAAGCATTTCCTCGTAATGTTCGGTGCTGTGTTGGCCGCAGGTTTCACCGGGCTGCAGACACACCTTGCCCGAGCGCATTCCATAAGTTTGCGGATGGCCGGCTAAAAGTGGTTGATGCTTACCGTTATTTTCCAAATCTATAACGATACTTTCTTTAGACGCCATAAAATTTCCTCGAAATCAGTATTTCCGACATTG
>QNBZ01000083.1 GCA_003644295.1 Planctomycetota bacterium | reverse complement strand
TGCGAATGGAAAAGGCAGGTTTGTCCGGCGGTTGCTTTTTAGAAAGTTCCGCTGCGCCTGCCAGCGTCAAACCAGCAGCCAACATTAACAATGACATTTTTTTTACTTTACTCATTACCATTTCCTTTCATTTAACTTGATTTATTCATTTACTTTTTGGCTTTGCCAATGATTTTTCTAAGCGCTGTAACGTGCTCGTTGAAGGTGTCCCTGCCTTTGCCTGTAACGTTGATGAAGGTGCGCGGCTTGCGAGCAATAAATGTTTTCTCAATCTTGATGTATCGTGCGTTTTCAAGTTTTGCCAAATGTGCGCCGAGGTTGCCGTCTGTCAGCTTTAGGATTTTGCGCAGATACACAAAATCAACCTGCTCACCAACGTCAAGAGCGACCAGCGCTGACATTATTCGCAGCCGAATCGGCTGGTGTATAATGTTATCGAGCTTAGCCATATTATCTCCAGCGAAGCCGCATATATAGTCCCATTGCAAACAGTGCCCCGCCAGCCGTCGGCGCCATCCAAAGGCAATAATAACTCGGGGGTATAAAATAGAAACCTATCAGCGTAAAGCCGGTTACCGCCAGCCCCAGCCAAAGCATATAGAAGCTTTTAGACCAAAGTCCGGTTACAACATAAGCGAACATAATTGCCGTACACATAAATGCGTTCATCTGTATTCCGTGACGTGGCTTTAGAATGGAAAGCCAGATGAACATATAGACAAATAATAAAGTCCAGAACCAGAAGATTCGCCACCCAATTTTTTCAGCAGCCGGAGTTTTAACAGGACTTCCCGTGTGAAATTGCCACCAGCCAACCAAAAGAGTAACGGCAGTACCTATCCCACAAAGGCCCATCCATATAAGCCAGACCCAGGGCAGGAAAAAGTGAGTCAATATAAAGCCGGTAAACCATATCAGACCCCACAAAATCAGCAGAGGACTATCATAGTTGGAGGCAATAGATTTACGGGTCTGGGCAGTAGCAGTCTCAATCTGGTTCAGAGAATCTTTGGCTTCTCGTTTTGATATATCCATAGTGAAATCTCCTTAATAAAATCAACCGTTGCAGAGTACTCTACGATATAGAGTAAAAAGTGAAATATGTCAAGGAGAAAGTATTTTTTCGCAATTTTTTTTAGCTTGGCCCAGTTACAATCACGTAATCCACTTCTATCAAAGGAATTGTGATAAGTGGGTACCTGTCGTTTTTTTCTAAGCGTGGCAATATGCTTGTTGAGGACGTTACGGCCACGGCCAGAGCCAGTAAGAACAGAAAATCATAAGGTCATTACTGTCAACAGATTTATTGCCGTCGAGGTCTGCGAGGTTGTATGAGCCGAATGCGCACCAGGCATTTGCAAATATGGCATAGTCGAGAAAATCAATACGTCCGTCATTGTTCAAATCTGCAACGCAGGTAGCAGTCAGCCCAATGCCGGCCAGTTTGAGCGAGGTGCCGTCCCAGTTTGAGCTACCATCATAAAAGGCAATGAATGGTGTGTTGTTAGAGTCGAAAACCAAGTCAACGTGCTGAATGTCAGCATCGGATTCGTCAACAGAACTGATTAGCCAGCCGGCGTGATTGGCTGCGTAGGTGAGTTGTCCGTCCCGCAGATATGCGATTGCAGGATTGCCGTTATTATCAAACGCCAGAGATGGTACGATATTATTGTTAATGGGGCCTTCGGAGCCGTCATCAACAACGGTGTGTATCCAGCCAATCGGCGTGTAGGCGGCATACCATAATTCGTCCTCGCGGATATAGGCAACAGCCGGCTGTTCAGCGGCGTCCAGCGCCATAGAAGGCATATCGCCTTCGAAGGTTGGCAAAAAGCTCCAGCCAAGACCTGAATTAATCGCCACGCAAATTAAACCACCCCCTTGCTCAAACGCAACGATAATCTGGTCGGAAGAACCAATGGCAATTGATGGAAAGTGATAGCTAAAGTGTACGGTGGTGATAGGCTGGGTAACCCATGAGTTTGTTTGTATGTCGTATGTGGCATGTTTGACATCGCTACGGGCAATATAGGCGATGTGAGGAACATCGTTTTCGGAAAACGCCAGCGCAGTGGCCCCGTAGCAGTAGTCATCAGCAGCGACTGTAGCTTGCCAGTCGAACCAGCTTGTCTTAAAGGAAAACATTAAATAGCAGCGCGCGCTGTGGGAGATACCAAATTCGCCGCAGCTATCTACCGCAAGTGAAATACCATAACCTGAACCTGCGGTGTCCGGGACAATTTCGATGTTGTAGTTTGTATCTTCGATGGTTGCGAATTTGATGCAATTGTTGCTGTCGCTGCGGTAAGCAATTACGGGGTTCTGGTTGGAATCAACAGCGATACTGCAATATCTGCCAACATCGCCGTCATTATCTATTATGTTTGTAACAAAAGTGCTTTCGGCAAACAGGGCGTTAGTAAATATAAACATAACGGCCATACAAACGGCGTATCCACTCACCTGTGTTATTCTCATCACGTTATCTCCCTATCGGAATTTTCGCCATCGGCTGGATATGACAGCGCCGATTGCCAGCAGCATCATAGTGGCCGGCTCGGGAACAACCACCGGGTCATAAGCAAGAGATAATCCGCCCTCATAGTCCGAGTAGCAAATAACCGGATTATCATCTGCGTCGAAGGCCAGACCCACATCGCGATAAGAATCTGCCTCGGCAATACCAATGTCATAGCTCCAGCCGCTGCCATCGGTGTATGCGAATGTGAGCATATCGCCGGCCCCGATGTATGCCACGCCGATTCCACCGGTGCTGTCTGCCGCCATAGAGAAGCATCCATCGCCGTAGTTTAACTGGCCGAGTATGCTGTTCACCCACTCTTGCTGCTGACGGTCATAGGTCGCATAGTAAAGATAATCATCATTGGAGTATGTTATCCAGGGTACATCTCCGCTGCCCATAGCCATATCAACGGCCCCGCCCCAAAATTCAGAGTCAACAACGTCAAACTCCCACTGATTTTGGGTTAAAGCGCCCTTCATAGCAAACATAAGCCAGCCACCATCACGGAAGGCGACATTTGCCTGATTGTAGGAATCGTATTCTAGCGCAAAGGCGTCCGAATTAAATGTGTATCCATCATCGTTAAGTACATCCTGATACCATCCATAGCCGTTGAACAGGGCGAGCGTTAAATCATTTCCATAGCCGCCTGTATTATGAAGCACGGCTGGAGTGCCATTGTTATTGAAAGCGATTGATGGCCTTGTTTCGTTTGTATATCCGCCGTAGTATGATGTGGACCAGCCGCCTGGCGACAGCATCACGACAGAACCATTGTCGTAGGCAAATCCAGCGGTGCCGCTGGCGCTTGATGCTGCGCTGATGCCGTAGTTTATGTACCCTGTGCCGGGGCCGGGCATCCAGCCGACCGGCGTCATAGCAGCCGTGTAGCTTTCGTAGTCGCCGTAGGAAACCACAGGCCAGGTATTGCCCGAACGCATAGCAAGGGCGCAATGCTCACTGTAAATGGGTTCTCCGTCGATTTCGATTGGGGTTTTAACCCATACTCGCCCGGCAGTAGCGACGTTTGATAGACAAAGTATTGAAATAATAGAAATGAATAGAACCTTCCACCACATTTTTGTTTCCTCCGAAAAAGCAAATTAGGACGCTTTATATTTGGACTGAATTGAGTGCGAATTATTTAGTAGCATATTTTTTCGGACTTGTCAAGCCAAATATGCCGAAACAAAGCGCAAAACTGGATATTGGGATAAAAGATAAATCGCTTGAAAATTTACCTGTTTGGTGTAAGCTATCCGATTGTAACAGAAGAAGCGCTTTGGGATTTGTGGGAAAGATTATGGCGGAATTTAATATCGAGCCGGCTCAGAGAATAAAGCGTCTGCCGCCCTATTTGTTTGGGCGGCTTAACGCCCTGAAGCTCGCCAAACGGCAGCAAGGTGCGGATATTATCGATTTAGGTATGGGCAATCCGTCCGACCCGGTGCCGCAAATCGTTATTGACAAACTGTGCGAAGCGGCACAGGACCCTCGCAATCATCGGTACAGCGCATCGAAAGGCATTAAAGGACTGCGAAAAGAAATTGCGAAAAAATACGAGCGTAAGTGGAATGTGCAGTTAGATTGGCAGACAGAAGTGCTGACCTGTATTGGCTCCAAAGAAGGTTTCAGTCATCTGTGCCTGGCGATGCTTGGTCCGGGTGATACGGCAGTTGTGCCGGACCCTGCGTTTCCAATACACAATTATTCGGTGGCATTAGCCGGTGCAAATGTAATTTCCGTACCGTTGGGCAACGACGAAAAATTTCTCAAAACAATCGCCAAGGTCGTTGAGCATCTGTATCCGAAGCCGAAGCTGCTTATTCTGAATTTTCCGCACAATCCGACTGCGATGACGGTAGATGAAGGATTCTTTGAAACGGTTGTGGACGTTGCGAAAAGATTTGGCATAGCGGTTATTCACGACTTTGCTTATGGAGAGACCTGCTTCGATGGCTATAAAGCACCGAGTTTGCTTTCTGTTAAAGGTGCGAAAGACGTCGGCGTTGAATTTATTACGATGAGTAAGCCCTACAATATGGCCGGTTTCAGAATCGGCTTTGTGGCGGGAAATAAAAATATGCTTGATTACCTTGCGACGATAAAGGGCTATTACGATTACGGTATATTCCAGGCGATTCAAATCGCCGGCATTATCGCTTTGCGGCACTGCGAAGATGATATAATCGCTCAGAATGAAAGGTATCGTTCACGACGGGACGTGGTTTGCGAAGGTCTTTCAAGAATCGGCTGGGAAGTTCAAAAGCCACGCGCTACGATGTTCGTATGGGCAAAAGTTCCGAAGGAGCATTCCGGCGGCAAAGGCAGTATCGATTATGCGATGGACTTGATGGAATATGCAGAGGTTGCAATTGCTCCGGGCAGAGCGTTCGGCGAAAATGGTGAGGATTATATGCGTATCGCCCTTGTGGAAAATGAGCAGCGTCTCCGCCAGGCAATTCGCAATATCACCCGGTTTGTCCAGCAAAGGCCGATAAGAAAAGCAAAATCAGGTAAAAAGGATTAGATACCAACCGGTCGGAAAATAAATTGTTAAAATCAGAAAAAAGTGCTTGACATTTGGGCGGTAATATGGTCTAATGTCATCATCAGCTTGGGGGCTGGGAAAACTCATAAGAGGACTAACTTTGTTTTGCTTCTATAGTGTTCCGTTTCAGCGTTTCTAATTTGTACATAGTTTCATATCGATGAGAGGGGATAGAGAGAGTCGAAAATTTTGGCTCTTTTTGCATTTTGGGCTTCTGCGTAAGTAAATAGTGAACGCAAAAGCGAAGCCACCAAAGCCGTGGTGTGAGGGAACAAATCAGGGAAGAAATCTCATAGTATAAATGCGGAGAATGTCTGCGCGCACAGCGATGGACAAATGCGTGAGCAATGTGTGCTGCGTATTAGTGCGGGCATTTTGAATAGTTTAATGATTTTAAGAAAAGTGTAGTTGTAGGGGGTAAAAAAATGAAAGTGAAAAAGGCGAAAATGAAATTTAGGTTATTAATTTTGTTGTTTGCTCTGGCATTGTTTGTGCAGGGCGCAGGTGCAACTCCGATACCGCCGGGCGGGACTCTGTATGATAGCCATACCGAGACGTTCACTTTTGGGGGCGGTACCGTTGATGTTATCTGCGAGGTCTATAGTTATACATCCGGCAGCTATGTGTACACCTATCAGGTAGAAAACAATTCTACGGTAGGTCTCAGCTTTTTCTCGGTCGAATTACTGCTTGACTCAGCTGCTTCCGGCCCTGATTGGGACGACACGGTCGGGGATGTGGACCCGGCGTATTGGGACATTGTCGATTCGTATGAAAGTGTCAACGCCTCGTTTGTCAGTGCGATAACCAACGGCCAGAGTTCTTCATTGCTGTGGTTTCAGAGCGACTACGCACCTACCATTGGTGACGGCGCACTGTTCGGTTTTGATTCCGGCATGCCTTCCTACGCATCTGGGTGGATACTTACACCGATGCCGGAGCCGGCAACGATTGCGCTGCTTGGTATGGGGGGAGTCGTAACTCTTATACGAAGAAAGCGCTCTGCGTAAAGAACCAATGTCAGTGTGCGGACGAAGGCCGTACAGACAGATGATAGTGTTTTGTTAGCTCCTGTGAACAAAGAAGTGCGAAGTACCAAAACGGTTTTGCGCTCAGGGGCGGAAAAATTTGGCTAACAGCTTCTAAGGAAGAAAGGCAGGTGAAAAATGATGATAAGAAGAGCGGGATTGTTGATTTTGTTGCTTGTTGCAATGTTGTTTGTGCAAAACGCATTTGCGACGCCGACGGAGATTTTGCCGAGCAGTTCTCACTACCAGGGCCGGTCGTATTTTGACGAATGGACAGCGGATGGTCATCTGACCGGTCGCATAGATTTTGCCGTT
>QNBZ01000082.1 GCA_003644295.1 Planctomycetota bacterium | reverse complement strand
TGTCATTCCCGCGAAAGCGGGAATCCATAGGTTTATATATGTATTGGATGCCTGCTTTCGCAGGCATGACACAATAATTGATTGTCTGTCAAAAAGCGCATTTACTTAGTCCAATTGGTATTAGGACAGATTCATAAGAAAAAAAGACCTTACAAAATCGCGCCCGGCAGGACTCGAACCTGCAACCTTCGGATTCGAAGTCCGCGACTCTATCCAATTGAGCTACGGGCGCCTCAAATTCTAACTGTGTGTAATATAACAACTCGCTGTATATTCTGTCAACTGTTGAAGCAGCAGAGATGGTCCGTAGTTGTTGTTCCTTAACCTGACATACACATCTCTTCTGAGCGTAAGTTTTCATTCAGCATTTTTTCTTTACCAACGGTACTGAATCTAAAAATGTCTGCACAGGCGTTTTTCCAAAACAATATTTTCCGCTGTGAACACGTTGTTCCTTGTTCTCTTTCATCCAAATATCCCAATATGCATGTAATTGTCAAGTGTATTGTAGATTTTTTACGAAAGGCAATACGGTAAAACTCATCCGGTATCGTTTTATGGGACCGCTCACAGATACCGTTAGTCTGTGGGCTTTTAGTGTTGGCCCTGCTATGGTCAATAATCGCAGGTCTACGAAGGCAAGGCTTTGTTTGTAAAAGCTGTACGATGTCCGCTATACGCTACACGGCCACGGCGTCTTTGCGGCTTTTTGCAGACTTGGTAACAGGTAGTTTTTGACCACTACATCCCAACTCATATTTCCGGCTAACGAATAGCCGGCCTGAATCATATCCTGGATTTCAGTTCTGTTTTTTGGCAGGCGCAGGATGATTTCTTTTGCGACCCTCTTGCTTTCGCTTGCTTCTACCCTGTTGCGCACCGACCGGTCAATGTGTAGAATATTTTCGATACCTGCTTGCGCAGAGACTGCCCCTTGCTTGACAAGGGGTATGATACTGGCATTCCCGTGGAAGTGGGAATCCAAATCAGTATAGTCGGAGATGATAATGTTTCTTATGTCTGTTCCGCTGGTTACATCTTTCACAAAACCGGCGCATCCGCAGACGTTGCTGATTACACATATACCGCCGAAGCTAAGCGGTTCGAGCTGGGATATTCCGAATGGCTCGTAGATACTCATTCCGAACTCGACGTCGCTTCCTTTGCGAATATCCATAAATTCCATATCTTCCGGCATCCCAAGCCCGCAAAGTCTTCGCTCAAATCCGAACTGGTTGATGAATACGACTTTTATATTACGGCTTTGTGCGTTGAATTGTTGTATCGCGGTGTAGAAATAGGCCTCTCCGCCGGAAAGGTCGGATGCGCCTTCGCGATGGGCCACCGGCCAGCCGTATTCTGATTCCATATCGTAAATATCCCGGCTGCGCCGCTGTGAAACTTCGGTTGACAGAAGAAACAGCACGGCGGTTTTGCCCTGAGTTCTGAATTCTTTTTCTATCGCGTAAAGAATTTGCAAATCACGCCAGAGTCCTTTGCTGCGCACCAGTCTTGTAACGTGCGTAAATATGAAGTCCGGCTTAAACTTCAGCAGATTTTCGCAATACAGTTGCAGTTTTTCTTTTGATTTAAGTTTTTCGTCAACGCTGATTTTATATGCTGGTATGCCGTTATATACTATGTCGATGTTGGCGGTTTCGAATTCCGGCGACAGAAACCGCAGTTCGTTCACTACGTAATCGCCTACCGCGCATATAGTATCGCAGTATTTTGAAGCTTCCACCAGGGCGTGCTTGAAGAAAGAGCTTTGGTCGCCGAACACATCACTTACGTAAAGTTTATTGTTGTGAGCGTGTTTGATTACATTATAAAACATTGTATCGTGGCCGGGATGTTTTTCCACAATATGGCGCATCGTGGCCACTTCGTGGGCGTAGAAAATGGTTTTGAATTCATAAGAGGGTTCGAGGATAGCTGCCAATGCGGTCGGCATTCCCATAAACTCGTGAGCGATTATGGTTGTCGAATCCGTAGCTGCGTCTATTACCTTCAGGGCCGCAATTGCAGGCGGTCCCAGCCGTACATATTGTTCATATTCCCACAGGTGTTCATACAAATGACTGCGGATGCCGAACTTCTCGAACAGGTGTTTTTTGAACTCGTTGACCGCCAGCTCATTTGTATGTTTCACATCGATGAGCAGTACCTCTGGTGAGCTTTTTATACCTGTTTGTTCGTCGGTAAATGTTCGTCTGCCATAAACGATACCTACGTTGTAGAAATTCTCGATTTTCCGAAAGCCGGAAGCGTATCCGGTTTTTACAAGGCCATCGACAGATGAGTACAGGACTTCTCCGTCTTCGCCGAGTCGGTCTGCTGCGATGCCATCGGTGGAGAACAATGGGCCTATGATGATTGAACGGCCAATTGCTTCGAGATATGAATTGCAGGTAAAAAGTCCTTGCAGGACGGCTCCTATACCGCCGATTTTGCCTACTGCTTCGTGGGTAACGTGCACCGCTGTTGCTTTGTCGGCCATAGTAAATTTCTCCAGGGTTTCGGTGTCCGATTAAGTTTTCATTTCCGTATAAAATATAAGAAACAGTTCCCTAACAGCCAAATCGTGGGCAGTTGTCTTGGCGATTATTTTTTACAGACCGATAAAGAACGCCAAAAAAGGTCTGCCAGCGTAGCTTTCGAACAGCGTTTCGGATATTTTGTTATTCGTGACTTTTTGGGCAAATTTTTATAAGCCCCTGCTGCGCACCAGAAGTTGTCCCAAGCCGGTCCTGCGCTTTAAGCCGCTGTTGGTTTCCTCAATACCGCCGCGAATACGATAACGTTCTCGAAAAAACTTCCGTATTCTGCTCACGCCTTCTGCCGGCAATCCTTCGCTGTTTGGCCGTATGCTCAAGCTTATATTGACCCTTGTTCTTTTTAACAGGACATTGCTCAACGTATTCGCACTGACCACATGCCGATTGAGGAATGATAGTTTTTGTCTTATTTGTCTACTTATCATGCTCTGAACTTTCGGGTTGACGGACAGCCGGACAACAAATAACTTCTTCGGTTGCCTCATCAATGTCGAAATCGTCTATATTCAACTGTTCGTGTTCATCATCTTTGCTTTTATTCGAACCTGGCGGTACGGGCCCGACAAGTTCTACACTGATATGGAACGACCTTTGTCAATTCTTATTGCTCTTTGAAAAATTAAATAAACGAACGGCGATTAGCTGATAATACGGCTATGAGACCCGTAGGAACAACAAAACAATTGGAGCAACGAAGGCGAAAAGCCATCGGGCGAGCGAACTACTGATACTTGCTGATTCGGGCAGCAGTAACGGCTATCGTTTGCGGTATTTCAAGAAGCTGCTTCAAAAGAAAATCGCCGATGCGTTCAATCTAAAAGTAACGGTATGTCATTTTCCTCGCGGTGCGTCAAAATGGAACCCAGTGGAGCATCGGCTTTTTGGCCCGATCAGTTGCCATTGGGCAGGCATCCCATTACGGAGCTTGGAATTGTTGTTGCGACTGATACTTACAACTGTAACGGATAGCGGCTTGAAGGTCTGTGCTTGCCTGACCCGCAAAAGATATCGAACAGGAATCCGTATAAGTGATGCCGAGATGAAATTGCTTAATCTACGAAGACACAAGGTTTGTTCACAATAGAATTATATAATAGAACCACATCAACAAGAATGAAATGTTATTTATTTACAAATCATAAGATTTCAGAAGAGTAAGTAGTTCTGCGTGTACTTTTTTATTTGCCGCCAAGAGTTGAAACCTTTGGCCCTCGTAGTTATCAAGGTCAATAGGGAATAGTTTTTCACCCTGCCAATTGCTCACAACGGCCCCTGCTGTCCCGGCAATAACAGCCCCAGCGGCCAAATCCCATAATTTCAACTGCGTAAATACTGCTCCGATTAGGCCTCCCGAAGCCACATAAACAATTTCAAGAGCCGCTGTGCCGAGAACTCTGGTTCTTGTTCGCCGAATGATTTCGCATGCCCAGCCAGGCACCTCTTTGCCCAAATGACTGTCCAGAGCGATACTGGTAAATTCGTTTATCGTATCTTCGCCTGCATTTATTCGTCTGCCGTTCAACTGTGCTTCGCCGTCTTTGACGGCGGTGAATATCGATTCTGTAGCCGGCTCAAAAATCACGCCCACAATCGGCTCGCCTTTATACATCGCCGCAATGCTGACGACAAATAAAGGTATCTTGTGTACGAAGTTGTTTGTCCCGTCTATCGGGTCAATAACCCACCAAACCCTCTCGGCGCTGCGCGGCTGCTGCTTGAAAATCCCGCCCCCTTCACCTTCCTCGGCGATGAAGCCGTGGTCGGGATAGGTCTCTTTAATGCGGTCGATGATGAGCTGCTGGCATCGGGCATCGGTCTGGGTTACCAGTTCATTGCCGTTCTTTATCGAGCTTTTGGTGAAGTTGATTTCTTCCATCGCCCGCTGTCCGGCTAAACGTGCCGCAACGATGGCCGTCTCAAGCATTTGGCTCAAATTCCTGTGGTTTAGCTCCATACCCTGTTGTTCCTTTCCTTCTATGAGCTTGACAAAGTTATTATTTCTTCCTATTTTAGCGTAGTTATGCGTGTAGGCCAACAGCTAAATAAACATAAATTTTTTTGCCGGGCATCATCTCGCCAACGCCTTACAGCCGGGCTTGTTTTTCTAGGCATAGTCGCTTTGTTTGGTTTCTTACAGTTGATGGCACGCTACAAAATCAATCCGTGGGCCGGACCCTGTGGTTTTAAGCAGAAATACGGTCTGCCATGCCCGACCTGCGGAATGACTACTTCGGCGGTCGCTTTCGCCAGTGGCAAAATCTTCGAGTCGTTTTATATTCAGCCGGCTGCTGCGCTGCTGTGCTGCGTGCTGGCTGTTTCAGCATTTTTGGCTTTCATTACGGCTGTTTTCGGAGTATATTTCAATTTTATCAGGCGTTTTTTCGCCGAGCTAAAAACGAGATACATAATTTTGGCGCTGATAGTCATTGTTGCTGTCGGCTGGGCGGTAACATTGACACGGGCGCTTAGAATTGATTATTGATTATTGATTATTGATTATTGATTATTGATTATTGATTATTGATTATTGATTATTGATTATTGAAAGAATAAAAATGAAAAAGCCGCAACATAAACGTTTTATCTTTTACCTTTTTAGTTTTACTTTTTTTACTACGGCTTTTTTCCAGAGCGGCTGCGGACTTGTGGGTGTCGTCGGCACTCCCGGCCGAGGCGAGCGAAAAATTGCCGCAGAGTATAACCTTTCCGAGCGTAAAGGCCAAAAAATACTGGTGCTTGTTAATCAGCCGGTCTGGCTCGACGCTGATGTGAATCTGCGTTTCCACATCACCGAGGCAGTAAATAAAGGACTTATAGAAAAAGTCAAAATCAGGCCTGAGTATATCATCGATTATAATGAGCTGTCCGAGTTCCGTTCTAACAAGAGTGATTTTTCATTGCTTTCGCCGACAGAAGTCAGCAAAGCCCTGGGTGCTGATTTGGTTCTGTTGGTAGGGGTCGAAGATTATCAGCTTGGTGAACTGCCCGAAGCCGGCTATTACAGAGCGATAATGAACGTCAGAGCTGCTCTTCTTGACGTGGCGACTGGTGAAAAACTCTGGCCAAAAACTGAAAAGAGCAAAAATATTCAGGTCGGCTTTGAAGTCGAGCAGCGGGGCAGAGAAATCGCCGCAAAGAGACTGACAACCGCTTGCGCTCATTGTATTGTAAGGTATCTCTACAACTGTCCCAAAAACAAGTTCAAGATTTTTGACGACAAAAGTAATGTCGGCTGGAAAAACTGGGAGAAGTAAAATTAGTCGTTAGTGCCTAGTATATCCTAACATTTGAATTTATGGATCAAAGCATTCCGTTTTGATACGGAATTAAACTCATTAGCAAACTGGATTCCTGCTTTCGCAGGAATGACAATGCCCAAAATCAAACGTTATGGACTAATAGTATTCTATCCAGATGAGTGAGATTATGTAGGTTTTTGGGTGAAAAATAAGGTTTCTCGTCAACCATAAGCGCAGATGTCTAAAAAAACGGGGTAAAAAACACCCAAAACTAACGGAAATTTACAAAAAACGCACGCCTTTTGAACGAAAATGAACCCAAAGAGACACTTTTTAGACCACTTTTTTTGCGCCCTCTGCGCAAATGGTCGACCATTTGCGCAGGTAGTTTCTTAACCGCAGAGTTTGTCGATGTCCACTTTTTGGGGAATTTTGAACTTGTATCGCAAGTTTGCGATAATGTGTTTAGGGGTAAGAATGCCAAAAACGGATAATACCAATCGGACTAATATTACAGCGCCACTTGACACTAAGAGACTCTAACAAAACCTGACTTGCAAAACAAAGAACCGCTTGGCGCAACTATTTTAATAGATTTCTCGACTGCGCTCGAAATGACGAGCCG
>QNBZ01000081.1 GCA_003644295.1 Planctomycetota bacterium | reverse complement strand
TTTTTGTTGAACCAGATATTGAACGGGATTCAGAACTATTTTTTAACTTTTTAAGGAGGAAGTGAAAAATAAGAATACCACGCAGTAGTACATCATAACAGTTGGTTTTGTTTATTGCCATTCCCGCACACAGGCGGGAATCCAGGCTTTTTATTGCTTCTGGATACCTGCTTTCGCAGGTATGACAAATCATTTAGAAGGTTTAACCCCCCTAAAATCACATGTTATGAGGTAGTAGTAAATGAGAGAAAATCGAGTATTAAAAGTTGTTCAAGGCAGGCGTTCGGTATTTTTATTATTGGTGAAGGCGGTTTTGGCCCGTTGTCAAAACAAAGTTACGTAACGCTTGTCGAAAATAGTCCCGAAATGTCGGGATTTTGGCTTGTAGCCAAAATAATGAAATTGTGGTTTTTTGAAAGAGGAGGAGTATTATGTGTAGAAAATTGTTTCTTTTAGTATCTCTTGTTTTGATGTTAGCTCTGGCTCTGCCCACCCAAGCAAACTTGTTGACAAACGGTGACTTCAATACGGCTCTTGGAGCCGAATGGGGCATTTGGGGCGACATGGGCTGGGTCAACCAAGAGGTCATCACACCGGCGCCAGGCCTGGAAGGCGTTTATGATGGAACTCTGCAAATGTCGATTGGCGATGGCGATGGCAATGGCAGTCGCGGAATGTACCAAGTTGTTGCGGGGACAGCCGGGGTTGAGTACACCCTTGACATTCAGGGTGGGGCCCAAGACTGGTGGTGGCCGAATGGCAAAGCCTATTTGAAATTCTTAGACTCCTGCGGCGGAGAGTTGGGTTCGTACGAAATAGACATCACGGCAGACTTCACTGATTGGGACATGGGTGTCCCCTACCAGGATTTCAGCATAAGCGCGACCGCTCCCAGCGGCACTACACAAGTCAAGGTGGACCTTATTGAATGGGCAGGAAGCGGAACTGTTTGGTTTGACAACGCGGTTTTGACTCCGGAGCCGGCTACAATTGCCATTCTCGGTTTGGGAGCTATGTTCCTCCGACGCAAAAGATAGTCTTTGTTTGCTAAATAAGCTCTGCCGCCACAAATAAAATAAGTGGCGGCAGAGCAGCTATAATCATAATTATTTCAGTTTTTTCCTGTATAAAGCTGCGAGGCAAACAGATTTAGCGTAAAGAGTAATCACTCATATAGATTAGACAGGAGGTTTTACAAAATGTTAAAACAAAAAGCATTCACTCTTGTAGAACTGTTAGTCGTAATCTCTATTATTGCTCTTTTGCTTTCAATCTTACTTCCGTCATTAGGCCGGGCAAGAGAGAGTGCACGCAGAATTGTCTGCGCCAATAACCTAAAAAATATCGGAATGGCAAATCAGATTTACGCTAATAATTGGGATGATAAATATGTTCCGATAATGGATACATCTGTTCCTAAACCCAGTGGAGTCGGCGGGTCTTTTACTTATTATTGCTGGATGGCGAATAAAAGTTTCAGAGATTATTTGGTTTTAGATGGCCGTAAAGCTGAAAAGTATAATGACACCTATGAACTCGATACTATCCTTCCGGATGAGTTTTTCTGTCCGAGTGATAAAGTGGCAAAGAAGCATGTAATTTCCTCAAAAGGAGTGTTAGTTAGTTATGGCTATAATGCGACTGATTGGCAATCCGATATGCAAAGTTTCAACTGGAACCGGCCCGAGAGTGACTTGATTTATGTCGGCTACAAAATGACCAGCATAAAAAGGCCGTCAGAAAAGCTGGTCTTTGTGGATGCAGTTGACTGGTATGTGTTCTGGTATGCTGCAGACTATGAAAAGTACTGGGACAAATATGGCCAGGCCAGTTGGGATGATTATGCTGCTGCGGGTGTTAGTGGTGTTACGATTTACAGACATAATGAAGGAGCAAATGTTTTATTTTATGATACGCATGTCACATATATGCCCAAAAACAAAATATATGTAGAGAAAGACCCCATTTCTTGGCCGCCATCGTCGGCCGAGAAAAATGACGCAACCGGAATGTGGACGGCAAAGTAAGTGGCTTATGACTTAATCTTTTTTCAGGGTTCAACTAAAGGTTTTAGTTTGTAATAGAGAAATTGAAAAAGTGGGATGTTAGAACAAGTGTGTTCTAACAAAAATCAAGAAAAGGAGGCGGTTATGAAAAAGTTGGTTTTTCTTATTGTCGCATTAATCTGTTTTTCTATGTGCCTGAGCGCAAGCGCAGAACTGTTGGAGAACCCCGGTTTTGAAGACGGCGACAATCCATTCTATCACGGCTACCCATGGGATGAAAGCGTTGACCCCACCTGGTGGTGGGATTGGGGCGAGGGTGGCTGGAGTACCTGGAAAAGCGTTGACGGCGGTTCTGCATATCCTGCCCATACCGGCGACAAACTCATAGCTGTTGGTGCATGGACTTCTGGCGACTATCAGAACAGAGGCCAGACCGTTGCAGTAAATCCGGGAGAGGTTTTTACCTTTACCGTTTGGGCGAGAACAGAAGAGTGGGACCCTCCGAGCACTCCGGTTGGAGGGCTTTTGGTAGAATGGAAGGATGTTTGCGATGTTACGATAGGATCGGAACTCCTGCATGATATCACAAACGGTTCGGAGGACCCGACCTACGACAAGTACACTCTCGGCCCTATCACCGCTCCAGCCGGGGCCGTCAATGCCAATGTCCAGCTCTATGGAGAGGCTCGTGGTACAATGCTTTTCGACGATTGTTCGTTCTTCTTCACTTATGCTGCGGGCGACGAACAGCCGGAAGACGGCAGTTTTGCAGACCCATACACAACAACAGAGCTTTCCTGGACTCGTCCCGAAGCCCGCAATGGAACCGATACTATCTATTGCGATGTCTGGTTCGGTACGGATGCGAATATGCCGGGAACGAACACGAAAATTCTCGACCACGCAGACGCTAATTCTGTCGGCGTTACTTTGAGTATTAACCAAACCTATTATTGGCGTGTTGACTGCTATGACCCTGATACCGGCGGCGGCGGTGTGGAAATAAAAACCGAAGGCAGGGTATGGAGTTTCGATACGAACAATACGGCCCCGTCGGTTGATGCCGGGAAAAAGCAAGCAGTATGGCTCTCCGGAGGGACTGCTACGGTAGAGCTTGACGCTACGGTTTCAGACGACGGCCTCCCGGACCCGCCCGGAGCGGTAACTTATAGCTGGACCAAAGAAAGCGGCCCGGGTTCTGTTGTCTTTTCGCCAAACAGCACAGTTGAAGACCCTAATGCTACTTTCACCACGGTCGGCGATTATATGCTCAAACTAACTGTAAGCGACAGCGCAGCCGACACTAATGATATGGTAAAAATAAGGGTCTATGACGAAGCTTATACCGGCCTTATCGCTCACTGGAAACTGGATGAATCTGCCGGAACGACCGCTGTTGACAGCCAAGGCGGCCATAACGGTACTTTGGTTGGCGGCCCGGTCTGGCAGCCCTCCGGCGGCCAAGTGGCTGGTGATATTCTTCTCGACGGTGACGGTGATTACATTGATTGCGGCGGTGGAACTGCCGACCATAACACACCGACATGGGCCGACCTGACCGAAGAGATAACAATTGCCGCCTGGATTAAGGTCGATGAATTCGACCCCAATAAAACCTGGCAGGCCATAGTTACCAAGGGCGATGCTTCGTGGCGTATAGCCAGAGCAGGCAACGAGAATGTTATCAATTTTGCCTGTAACGGCCTGAGCCCCAATTTTGACGTCCAGGGCTTTACCGATGTGGCTGACGGCCAATGGCATCAAATCGTTGGTACCTATGATGGCGCTGAGATTGCTTTGTACGTCGATGGCATTCTGGACATCTATGCGGGCAGTCCGCTGGAAGCGTCCGGCGACATCGGGTTCAGTGATTACGATGTCTATATCGGTGAAAATGCAGAAAAGACAGGACGGGAGTTTGAGGGAGACATAGATGAAGTTCGCATCTATGAAATCGGTTTGCCGTATGACAGGGTTGTCGAGCTGTTCAGAGCAGATGGCGGCAAAAACAGTTGTCCTGAAAACCTGCCGGGAGACATCAATGAGGATTGCTACATCGACCTGTTCGACCTTGCTGTAATGGCGTCGAACTGGCTGCAATGCAATGATGTGGGAAATCCGTTATGCGATTAGTATGTTAGCAATAACAGCTCCAAAGAGAGGAGGGATTCTCAACGGAAACCTCCTCCTTTTTTGTTTTTGGGTAAAAAAGTGTTGAGATTGGGCTTTTGATAAAGTATATGTAAACGCGTATATGGTTCATTAATGATTGGTTTGTTCTGTTATGAGCGGGAAAGCTGTCAATTTAGGTAATGTTGCAAAAGTTGCCGGGGTAAGTAAGTCAACGGTAAGCCGGGTACTGAACAACAAGCTTGGTAATGGCTTTAGTGTTACCGACGAAGTTCAGGAACGCATCTTAAATGTGGCGAAAAAATTGAGATATCGTCCAAATCTCATAGCACAAAGTCTTTCCAAGCAAAAAAGAAAAATGATTCATATTCTCGGCGGTAGTCATGCGCTACACGACCTGGGAGATATTTATCAGACTGCCGTGAATAAAATCGTCTCTTCGATAGATTCCGCCCTTGAAGATTACAACGTTACCGTAGATATGTCGCTGCACCATTCTGACGAGAGCGAGCTTCCTCCCTGGCACATCAGCGCCGCAATAATTCTTGCTCGATGCAATCCGGCAACAGCCGAGGAGCTGGAACAGGCGAGGATACCGCATGTATCAATCAACGGCCCAGGCAATTTACGGGTAGTCCCCGACGATGTTAACGGCACACGGTTGGCTGTTAGGCATCTTGTTGAGCTTGGACACAAAAGAATAGCTTATGCAGGACCGCAGGCGGCATTTTTAAGAGGACACAGCAGTGTAAATGACAGGCATGAAACGTATCTATCCGAAATGAGTAAATATGGTTTGTCGCCAATGCCCGGGCATAACAAATTGCTCTCGACTGTAAAGACTTATGATAATTTGCATAATTCAGCAATAAAATTTATCAAAGAATCTGTTATACAAAATAAAGCAACAGCAATTATTTCCTATGGACATATGGAAGGGCTTAACCTTATGCAGGCAGCCCATATTTTAGGTGTCTCTATCCCGGAACAATTGAGCTTGATATGCTTTTGTGACCAACATGCCTGCGACGTTATGAGTCCGAGTTTGACTTTTATTGACCTGATGTCAGCAGAAATGGGACAAGCTGCTGCAGAATTACTGATAAAACAAATGAAAACCCCAGACCAGAATAAGCATGAGACCATCAAGCTGCCGGAGCGACTAATTGTGAGAAAAACCACATCTGTTGCACCAAGAAACTGAAGCTGATTTGAAAATAAGCCGATACAGAATTCCTATGAAGGAGGGGCTAACCTTCTATTGCTTTTGTCAGTTTATCCCTGTTTTTGTTTAGCCATTCAGCTTTACGCTGAATCATTTTCAAAAAGTCGACTCCGCTTAAATGTCCGAAAAATCCGGTGGCCGCTATCGGCAGTACCGCCTCAGCAATCATCGTCTCAATCATCAAGTCAAGCAGCGAATCCAGTTCGTTCTTGTCCAATTTAATTACCTCGCGATATCCATTCAAAAACTGGACAAGCTTGGCCTGGTCAAGATAGTCGGGCCAATCGGCAGGGTTTGGCCGGTTTCCAACAATAGAAAATTGCAGCATACCATTTGCCAGGTCGGTAACGGTCGGCGCAATCCTGACCGAATCAAAATCGAGAACCGCAGTAACCTTACCGTCGGCAAAAAGCATATTGCCGGGATGCCAATCGCCGTGTACAACCTGTTCAGGCCAGGAGTCAAATCCAAGCTCGTTTACCCGAACACTGGAACTATTACAAAGCTCCATCAGAGCCTCAGCTGTTTTGCGTAATTTTCTGTCCGGCGAGCCAGCCGAAGGCGAGTTGGCGCCGATTGCTTTCAAACGCCTTCGTACAATTGAAGAATCGTGGAAAGTTGCCCTTAACGGCTTCCACTCGGATGCAAAATCAGCTAAATACCTGTGGAAATTCGCCAGTTGTCGGCCAGTATCAATAGTAGCTTCAGCCGAGCCGTCGTAGCGGACGCCGGCAATAAACCTGAAGAGTTCGTAGATGTGGTTATCCAGTTGCAAAACCGTATTTTTCTCATCAGATGTAGCCACCAGAGAAGCAACAGGAAAACCCTTTGCAGCCAAATGTGTCTGTACGGAGTGGGCAAAGGCAACCCGATAAAGGTCGTCTTTACCTCTCGGTCGGCGTTTCAAAAGGAATTTGCCGCGCTCGGAAACAATCACCATTTTAGGCGCACGCCTGTTGCCGGCAGAAAGGGGACTGACCTGATGAATCACGCCAATGTCGTAACGGCTTATGACCTGAGCCAACTCCTCAGAAGAAAAATGTGCACCGCCTCTGGGCATAAAGCAATTGATTATTGATTATTGATTATTGATTACTGATTACTGATTATTGATTACTGATTATTGATTACTGATTATTGATTACTGATTATTGAT
>QNBZ01000080.1 GCA_003644295.1 Planctomycetota bacterium | reverse complement strand
TACTTATAAGTACCGGTTATCAAGATACTTATCGGCATAAGAGGCTGTTTTTGTTTGATAATTGCTACCATCAAAATTCCCTTAATCGGTCAGTTTGAGTTAATAGTTAGTAATTTGACTGACTTTTTAGTTGTCATTTTAACTGTGAGATTCTTCACTACGTTCAGAATGACAGGGCCTGTATGTTACTACGTTCAGAATGACAGAGCCTGTATGTTTTTATTATAGCAACATTTATACAAAAGTCAGTCAAGTTGATTTAATACTTCCCGAATTCCATTGCAGCTTCTATCATAAGTTTTACCGTTTCAGGCCTTACGTCCGCCTGGATTATATGCGCAGGAGCCAGCAGATATCCGCCGTCTTTGCCAAGTATGCTGCATCTGGTTTTTATCTCCTGTCTGATTTTTTCAGCATCGCCGGACGGCAACAGTTCCTGCTGGTCAATTCCGCCAAAAAAACTGATGTTCTTACCATATTTGTCTTTAAGCTCCTGCGGGTCTGACCCCGGAACGTTAGGTTGTACAGGATTGTAAACATCAACGCCCATCTCAATAAAATCGCTCAACAAAGGAGCAACCGCACCATCCGAATGCATGATTATTATTATCTCAGGGTTTTCTTTTTTAACCTTTTCAAACAACCGCTCATATCGCGGCTTAAATTGCTCCCTCCACATATCAGGACTCATCAAAGTTGTAGTTTGCGTCCCAAGGTCTTCTCCAAACCACAGAGCATCGACACCAATTCCAACTAACTGCAAAGCAATATTCGTTGTCCAGTGTTCGACCCTGTCGTAAAGAGTGTTAAGCCAGGATTCCTGCATGGCCATTGCCATCAGATGCTTTTCCAATCCTGTAAGCTGCCAAGCCAACTCAAATATGCTAAGTTCGCAATCTCCAATTACAAAATAATCATCGCCATATTCGGCAATGTCCTTCACTGCTGCATCGAATCGACCAGGGGCGTCAGGGTCGGGGAAATCATAATTGTTTATGTCATCCTGACTTGATGCGCCTTTCAAAGGCGGCTCGACTACCTCCACATAAAGTTCAGTCGGTTTCATCTTCATTCCAAATTCATTGATGCTGATGTTGCCTTCAAGCTGAACTGATTCAAATTCGGCCGCCTCGGTGCCTCCGACAACGATAACATCACTCCCCATCGCCGTGCGTATTCCGTTTGCCGAAATTCTATAAGTCAGGTCTTCATAATATGACAACGCATACCCAGTATCCATGCTCAGTTCTTTTGCAAAGTGCTCTATAAGAGATTTGCACAGGTCAAACTGAACAGGAATTCTATCCGGCAACTCTTTGCGGATAAAAGCTCTTCTGACACGTTCTTTCGAGTTCACTTACCGGCCATCCTAACTAAATAATTTGCTTTCTTTTTTATTTTCCGTAGCTTTCAATTATTTTGTTAAGTGCCAGCCGGTAGTATTTGAAATTTTCCCAGTGGGCTGATGGGGGAATAAGATGGTCTCCGAATGGAACGTATCCTCCGGTTTTCAGTACTTCGGCAACTGGTTCGAGTATCTGGTCGATTCTTTCTTTTCCGTACAGTATCTCGGATTTCGGTATACCGCCCATAAGCCGAAGCTCGGGATAGGTCTTTCTGACCTTGACCAGGTCCATTCCACAGCTTACTTCGATTGGGTACATACCTGTAATACCAGCCTCCATAAACAGGGGGATAATATCAAAACAGTCACCGTCGGTGTCAATGAAAATGGTGTTTACGCCGTGTTCTTTGAGGAAACCGGTGAGGCGTTTGTAATAGGGTGACATAAATTCCTTAATGGTATCGGGTGAAACCATCGAGCCGGTACCTGCGGACATGTCCTCCCAGATGATGAAAAGGTCCACATCAATCTGTGACATAACCTCCTCGTAAACAGCAATCCACAAATCGGTAAAAGTCTTCTGTATATCGTGAATCATATCGGGCTTGTCATAATAGTTGATGAACAGGTTCTCGTAACCCATCAGATGCGCAAGTGTGCCAAAATAGCCGTGCGGATAACCTCCGAGCGTTACGATAACATCGTCTTTTTTGTATTGCTCGAGCAGTTGATCCCAGTTGTCAGGGAATCTTTCCTTGATATTGTCCATTTTGAGCCGCTCTCTTTTCAACTTTTCCCAACTGGGCTGGTCTTTTATAACATAATCCGTACTGACGGGGATAACAGCAGTCTCTTTTGAAAATTGTCTTGTAACACCATCAATGTCGATGTAGTTAAAATATCTTTCAGTCTCTTCGAGGATTTTTGATTCAAACATCGGGTGAAAGAGCAGATTAACATCAACAAGTACCTGCCCCTTGTCCATATTTAGGGTTTCTCTTACGTCTATATCCTGTAGAAATCCTTGTGTCGGATGATAGAGTCCGCCGCCGAGCACAGCGATACCGGCAGGAAGTTTTCCGGTCTTAACCGAGGCCCAGCAGGGAACATAGAGAGAAGATGTCGGTGTTGTTACGCTTGTTTGTATTTGTGGATAGTTGTTTCTTGGCAAGCCCTCGTCGTACCAGTTATCAACAGCTTCACCCCAGTACCCGAATTCCCATTTTAGTGTCTTGACGGATGGGTTAAAGTTATCCATTACTTCGTGAAATCTTTCTTTAATATTCATTTTGAATACTCCATTTCTCTCATACATATTTTATTTTTCTTTACTTGTTCGCATAGAACAAAACCTTATTATTTTACACAGATTTACCTGGGAAACCCGGGTTAGTATTACAGTTTTCGGATTTCGCATCCGTGAAAGAAAAGCATACTACTTTCCGATGGTTACAAGATAGTTTCCGATTCCGATTAAAACGATTGACATAATAACTACGACAATCCCACTGGTAATTATGCTAATAGTTCGTTTGCTACATCCTTTCCATTCACGAAAAATCAATCCCCATATATTGCTGACAACTATGACCATAGCCATAAGCACACTCCAGCTTGCGAAATCATATCCGCTCATTTTGGTTCTGCCCATTCCGTAAAGCATAAACTGAAAATACCAGATAATTCCTGCCAATGCCGAAAAGACATAATTTGCAAAAAGAGATGCGTTACCGCTTTGAAAGTAATTTTTGGTACTTTTGTTCTTTATGTTTAGAAATATACACCAGAGGAAATTTGTCGTAAAACCACCCGCAAAAATCACTATCAAAACAGGGTTATTTGCCCAGAGAGATGATGTGCCATTCTCGACAGCTGTTTTTGCAATTGCACTTCCAGCTACAAATCCGAACGCCATACACGCGCTCATTATACCGGCAAAAAAAGCTACTATAAGCCCCTTGATGAAACTGAATTCCTTAATCGTCTCTTTTTTCTTCTCATCTGAAAGTTCTCTCTCTTTAGAAATACCGGCCCATCCACAAATTCCTATTCCGATAAGACAAACAAGTACCCCGCTAAGCGTAGCTAATCCAGAGGCACTGGTAAGTAAATCAAGAAAAGTACCGTCGTATATTGGGGGGATAATAGTGCCGAACGCTGCACAAAAACCCAAAGCGATAGCATATCCAAGCGACATTCCCAGATAACGCATCGAAAGCCCGAAGGTGAGCCCTCCGATACCCCACAACAAGCCAAAAAGATAAGTCCAGAACAGAGCTTTAGCTGGGCTTTGTTTTAATACCAACATGAGGGTTGGAACGGTAATCAATGCGACAATCCAGGGCATAAGAATCCAGGAGAATAACCCGTTCACAAGCCAGTAACTTTCCCATGCCCAATTGCGGACCTTTTTAAAAGGGATATAGAAGCTACCTGCAGCCACTCCGCCCAAAGCAAGTAACAAAATTCCTATTATAACCATTGAATATCTCCTTGATCATCCATTTAACTTAATTAACTGAATCAGCAATACTCAATTTACATGTTATATTACTAACATCAGATGATTATCTCAACATCATAATCCGCCTTTTTTCTATCATTTTGCGAATACGCCACAGTTTACTACCATCTGCTATTTTTCCCCACCATAAAGATTACGGTATGCAAGCAGACTCATACCTTTTTCTTGTCTGAAATAACGAGCTATGTTATTTACAGATGAATATCCTAACGTCATTGCAATTACTGAAATTGAAAGATTGGTGTTTCTGAGCATCTTTGCAACTTCCTCTATCCTCGTTTGTTTTATTTCGTCATGAACAGAGCGCCCCACAATTCTTTGGAATTTTTTTTCTAACCTACGTCTGCCTATGCGGGTTGCTTCTACTACATCATTAACCTGAATAGGTTCCCTTGCATGCTGGCGGATGAATCGAATAGCCATAACTATTTCCCGGTCATCGATAGCAAGTATATCTGTTGATTGTCTTGCTTCAACATGTGTCGGCTCAACAATAATTTTCTGTCCCGCCAATTCTTCTTTACCTGCCATCAGCTTGTCCAGAAGCTCAGCGGCCTGATAACCCGCTCTGACGCCACTTACAGCTACACTCGATAAAGGTGGGTTTGCCAGGTCACATATCAAATCGTCATTGTCCCCTCCGATAATGGCTATTTCTTCAGGTACATGAATACCTGCGGTTTTACAGGCCTCTATAACGTCCTGACTCCGCTCATCTATACAAGCCATCAAGCCAATCGGCTTCGGCAGCGACTTTAGCCAGTCAGCCAAAATCACCTGCTCGTTGTCCCATAAACGTTTGACCTGTGATTTTGGCTGCTTATATACGATTGTCTGAAAACCAGCCGCTTTGATTCTTTCTTTGAACCCTTGTTCACGTTCTTTAGACCAGAAGAAGTCATCGAAGCCACAAAAAGCAAAGTTTTTAAACCCCAACCTAAGCAGATGCTCGGCAGCCATTTCCCCTATGGCTTTATTATTAACATAGATTTCGCATGCTCCCTCAACTTTCTGATGTATATAAGTCGAGACTATTACGGGAACACCCATACCAATCAGTTCTTCATTATTTTTCACTTCCCGCATTATGATGCCCGTAACTCCCCATTTTTCCAGACTATGAAGCTCTTTTTCCCTTATTTTTCTGCCGGGATCAAGGTAAAATGCAGGCATTCTATAGAATGTCCAGGGCCCGTGCAGCCGGGAATATTTGGCTATACCCCGTAAAAGCAAACGCCCAAAACCCCGCGAAGTTTCAATAAGCAATAGAACTTTAGGGACTTTCAGCAACTTGAACCCCTTTAACGGATAACTGAAAATGCTTCAAAGACGCAAGCGAAGTAAGCTATTCGTTCCGGAGCGGTATCGCAACACCATATTGCGTTTTTTTCTCTTCGTTTTGCGAACACACTATAACGTTAACACCTTATCTCCACGAAATTGTATACGTAACCCGCTCCCCGGATTATCGGATATGTTCGGTAATCTAAAAAAGCGGCGGAAATTTCAGTTCCGCCGCCAGAGATTGTCTAATCTGACAAACGTTTCACACAACTAAACAAACCATGAAATGACTACTTATAGTCCATGTATCGCGTCATACACAGCGTCGAGTCGCCACGTGTATCCGCCCTCATTAGGGTCGAGCCATCCACCTTCGTCATACTCGTTTAACGCGTATATTAGTATAGCATTAGCGTTGGCAGTACTTGGATAATCCAGACACCAATCTATTGCAGCAGCAACATGATTTTTCAATTGGGTCGCCGTAGGCTGGCCGAACCAATTACTAGAACCCCTTGGCCTAGGATCCCAACCTATCATAGCAGTAGGTATAACCTTTTTACCGGTGCCTCTGCAAGCGTTCCAAAAAGTTACATTCTGTGCAGCCAGGTTAGCGTAGCTTTGATAACCAGAGGGATTGCACGGAGCATAAGCACTAATTGCGTCGAAACCAAGATTGTTCACATACCATGCTCCGGTATTGTGCTGACCATATTCTACCATGCAGACGATATATGGGTCTGACAGACCAGCAGTGGTGCAGGCATCGCGCAGGGTCTGAATAGCTGCTGCGGCTTCTGTATCATTAGCAAACATATCCCTGAAATCTTCAACATAGAACATATACAGCAGCGGATGGCCCCAGTAGACTTTCTGGTAGTTATCCTCTGTCATAAAATTATCGACTATGTAATCAACCGTATCATCCCAGTCGGCGGCATCACCAAGGTGTGGACCCTGTAGTATCAGGCAGAAATTGATGTAGTTCTGGTGGCTGCTGGAAAGGTGATATTTCAAGCCGTAGTTCATACAGAAGTCAATTGGCTGACCTCCGCCACTGGTGCGATGGTAGTAAACATACGCAAAATAGTCTACATCAGCGTCGCTGGCGTAATCAATCTGGTCGTCCACGTCCGTTTGATTGTCTCCGGTTACCACAGGATCGCCGCCGGACCAGGTGGTATAGAAAGGCAGTCGGTTCCAATACATTGAAGGTTCCAGATTATCATCCCAGGGGTTGGGGCTATACCAGCCGCCCCAGAAAATAGCACCTACCTGAGTTTTAATAGCTTTTACTACAGTTACGTTATAAGTGCTGCTGTAGTAATTCATTACCTTGCCCATACCGTTGTATGCTTTTATATACCCGCTGTTGATATAACTCTGTA
>QNBZ01000079.1 GCA_003644295.1 Planctomycetota bacterium | reverse complement strand
TCAATCTCCAGTTTATTCAATTTCAGAGTAATTGTGTGTTGGAAATCATGCTCTTCAAGGTCTGTGAAACCCCATCTTTTACGGACGTCATCCAAAGCGTCTTCGGCTGACGTTAAATCCCTCTGAAGACGAACTCGCTGGTCTTCAAGCCGTGCGAGCCGTGCGGCAACCTCGGCCTTTTTCGTACTTCCCTGCGAAGCGATGAACAAGTCTATCATTTCGTTCACTATCAGCGCCGATTCCTCACTGTCGCCACAGGTCATCGAGACCGAAATAAACTCGGCATCTCTTTCAGCGTAGACCCCTAAATGCTTCTTCAAATCCTTAACGGCTTTTCTAATACTTACCGCTTTACTTTTTCCAAAGTGCTTGAACCATTTTGTTTCGCGGACTTTATCCCTCTCAAGCAATCTCGCAAGGGAATCCTGGCTCTTCATAAGCGAGGCCAATGACAGCCGATAGCCGTATTGAATATCCTTGGCAACGACTCCTCCAGCCCCCCCAATTTTCATAGGGTCTGTTTCCACAGGCGACAGAACCTTGATGTAACTTCTGGCAGTATATTTAGGATAATACCTCAGTAGCAGAAACCAGCTTACGCCGCCAACTATCAGGCCTAATACGGTCAGTGAAACCATCAGCCATATATGCCGGCGCAATATGCCAAAAATATCCTTCGGCGTCAGCATTACGGCAGGCGTAAGCGGCCCAGCTCCAGCCGGTCTTATCGGCCTGCCCGGAGACATTTGAGTTTGTCTTTGTTCTGCCATTTTCTTTTACTGCGAAAGACGTTCAACCGCCGATGTTATTCGTTTATTGACCGCTTCCGATAATTTGTCCATTCCTGTTTTCAACGCTTGTTTGTAAGCTGCTAGTGCTTCGGCTTGCGCCCCGAGTTTTTCCTTAGTCATACCTAAATGTTCGTACAATTCTGCCGGCGCCCTGACTTGCCTGGATTCATACTGCTGCAGGGCGGCCTGCAAAAATTCGTCTGCCTCTGCAAATCTGCCGTTTTTGTACAACGCATAACCATACGTATCCAGGACATTAGGATTATTCGGCATTAATTCATAGGAACGTTTGGCATATTGAAGCGCATCGCTCAACTTTTCATTATTTTCAACCAACATATACGCCAGGTTATTCAAGATACTTGAATTGTTCGGCATTTCAGCCAACAAACTTTCGTACTCCTCAATAGCCCTTTGAAGGTAACTATTATCGGAAGTTTTGGTATAGGCAAGTTGCAAAACGATAGCTTTTCTAATTGTGTAGTCAATCCTAGCCTGCCTGGCAGGCCCAACAATTTGCAAACACTTGTCAATATACGCTATAGCTTTATTGTACTGGCCGTCAAGCTTGGCCAAATTAAACATAGTAGAATTAGCCGAAAGTGAATTGGGGTCCGCTTCAAGTCTTTCCCGGCAAACTTTGCGGACATCTTCGGCCCCCAACAACGAGTACATTCCCCGCAAAATATTAGAGACAAGATTCTCATCGGCCCCTGCCTTGTCAACGGCACTTCGACAATACTGCACGGCAGTTTCTTTATCGCCCATTTTGAGCTTCGCCTCTGCCATTCGCAAATATGCTATGGGGGCAAGAGCGCCGTCAACATACTTGCCTGCCTCTTCAAAGACCTTGTCCAGCTTCTTACTTAACACAAGCGACTGTAAATATCCATCGAGCGCCGCTGCATCACCTTTGCCGTTTTTCCTGCTTTTCCGCAACGCCTGTTTATACAATTGTTCGGCTCTTCCGAAATCGCTTTCTGATATAGCAAATTTTCCCGCCTGCTTATACCACAGCAGGTTATCCGGATATTTTTCAATCATCTCATCGTAGAATTTCCTAAGCGTTTCTTTTCTGCCAAGCCGGAAATAAATTTGCTCAAGCAACAACCCGCTTTCCGCGGGAGCTTGTGGATTGTCAATCGTATTTTTAAGCTCCGTTATAGCGTCTTCATCTCGTCCAGCTTGCAGGTAGGCCTTGGCAAGTGCGATTCTGGTAGTCGGTTCATCCGATAAAGACCTGCTTTTTTTAAGGTCAATTATCGCCTGGTCATAATTGGCCATCAGACGATTTATTTCACCTCTTAACCGCCACGCTGACGAATTGTCCTGGTCAGTTTCAAGATTTCGGTTCGTTAGTTCCAACGCCTTTTTCAACTGTCCCTGTCTCATTACTAACCACGCTTCAAGCAGCATCGCCCTTGGCTCATCCGGATACCTCTCCCTGAAGCTTTGCAATTTGTACTCGGCTTCTTTGACAAGACCGACTTCCAAAAAGGCCCGAATCTGAATGAGATTGTTATCCACGCTATCTTCAAGCGACAAGAGTTCCTGAGAATATTTTTTTACCTGCTCAGTATCGCCGGTTTTTTCCGCAACCAGTAAAAGTCCCTTTACAGTATCGATGTCTTTAGCATCGCTTTGATGCAACCGCTCCAGAACTTTCCCTGCCTGTTCAAATTGTCCTATCTTAAAATAGTGTCTCCACAGCAATCTCTGGTCGTGTGATTCCTTCAGTAGTTGCTCGGCTTTTTCATTCTGCCCCCTGGCGCGATAGTATTCGGCATAACTGTCAAGTGCTACCTGGCTGTTCGGGTCTATTTTCCTAGCCTGCTCGAAGGACGAAGCCGCGATATCAAACAACGCATCCTTTCGTTTCGTATCTTTTTCCTCAAGCGCCATTTTCATTGCCAATCTTCCAAGCAGCATAGCATTTCGCATGCTCGGAAGGTTCTGCTGGAGACTCTGCCGAATCGCCAATGCCCTATCCGGCTCTGTGGAGCTTATATATTCAGCGTAAAAATTAAGTAAGTCCAAATCACCAGGGTTTAGCAACATTGCCCTGTCCAAAGCGGCCCTGGCTTCAATTATCTGGTCGGAAGAAACATTGCTGCCGAGTTTTCGGTTACGCCGGTACAGCGCATTAGCTAATCCCTTTGCAATAGCTCCATCCAAAGGATTCAAAGATGCGGCTTTTTGAGCGTCTTGAATAGAAGAACTCTCATCTCCAAGAGCGGCATTTACATTGCTTCTCAATATGTAAGCGTGAGAAAAAACAGGTCTTTGTTTCAAACATTCGTTGAGATTTGCCAGCGCATCTTTATATTCTTCGCCAGCTATTGCAAGACGGGCAGCAAAAAAATTACCTCCACAATCATCGATATTATCACGCCTGGCTATCTCTACGCACTTTCTTGCCAACTCCCAATCTTTTGTCCTAAGCGATATATCAAAAAGATAGCTCACAGCAAGATGTTGTAAATCCGTCATTTTTTCATCCGGCACTTGCGCAGGATTAACACCATCATCCCCGGCCAACCGTGAGCCGATGACTTTTTTGAATTCTTCAGCCGCCTTGTTCGGCTCGTTATTCCTTTGGTAAAATGCTCCAAGCGCCATAGCCCGGCGAGTGGGGTCGGCGATACCAGATATAACCTGCTGCTCTATTTCTCTACGCCTTTGCAGGGTAACTTTATCCGGCTCCGGTTCAGAAAGTAGCTGTTTGTAAAACAAAAGCTTGGTATTATCAGGGAAGTACTTGAAAAATTGTTCGACTAAATCATTGGCCTTGCTTATCTTCCCCTCCGCTATGTAGTGATTGCAAAGATTAAAAACAGATGTTTCCGCAATGGAGTTCGGCTCTATTGCGAGTAGTTTTATCGTCAATTTAGTCAAATCGTCCCAATAACCATCCAGTTCGGTTGTCATCAACTCCCCAGAAGTTTGCTCTGATGAAATCGCAGGACTTTGCTTCTGCCGCTTTTGCGCTATAGCCCTTTGGACTTGTTCGATTTTTGCCCGTATCAGCGCCATATTAAGTACAATTGTATTCGGGTCATCATCGTCTCTGCCTGCCAATTGCTCTTCGGCCTCGTCAAATTGTTTTGCGCCGATGTAAGCAGCTATGCGAAGCCTACGGCTTCTCTCATTAGCACCAAAATTTTCCTCAAAAGCGTTTATACTCGATATAGCCGGCGTCCATGCCCTTAGCTTAAAAAGAATCTCAACATAATCCAAAAGCGCTTCGGGTTTGGTTCGCACAATACCTGAATTGAGTGCACTAGCCAAAAATTCTCTGGCAGCGCCAACTTCAGAAGTGTTCTGAAAAATCTTCGCAAGAGCATAAGAAAGCCGCGCATCTCCCGTCCCTGCCGCTTTGAGTTGCTCGTAAGTTGCGTACAGCTTCTTAATAGCAACGGCTTTATTTCCCTTAGCAAGCTCAAGCATTCCACGCCACTTAATAACCTGCGGCTCCTCGCCGCTTCCAAAAAGCTGCTCAATTTCATGAACGGCCAACTCGGCATCTTTCAGCCATTTCTGATTTTCCGGCTCGGCTTCCGTACCGGCATCCCTGGCCTCAAGTACCAGCTCGATGCAACAGTTTGCAAGAAAATCATACAACCCGATTCTAATCCTCCTGTTTGCCCATTGTCTTGGCCCAGGTTTATCCTGCGCATCCGGCAGTGTAAGGGCGTTTTTGGCTATCTCTATGGCTTTATATATATCCGCTTTTTGCCCATAGATAGAAAACCTGCGATAGTATAATTCCGCCGCCTTCATTGCGTATGTCGCACTTTTACTGTCCAGCTCAATCGCTTTTTCAGCAGCATCAACGGCCTTGTCAAGATTTTCAGGAGGCATCCGGAAATCCGAATAGAACTCAGCTAACGCCAAAAATGCCCTCGGGCTGTCGGGGAACTTGTCCACAAGCGATAAGTATTCGGGTTCAAGCGCCTGAATTTTCTTCCGTGCCAGCGCAACAGCGCCGCTGCGAGCAATTCTAAGCTTCATATTTAGAAGATTAATAGAGGCACTTTCGTCGGCGCCTGCAAGCTCAACAGCTTGTTCTAAAAGCTCCTCAGCACGCGCAGCAGCCTTGTCCCTCTCCTCAAGACTGCCTCTTGAGGCAAGAATCTCGCCTTTCGCGATGGCTGCCTGGGCTAAATACTGATAGACATCCACGTTATTTGGTTCGAGCTCCAGAACCTTTTCCAAATCATCGACCGCCAAGGCAAGAGATTTGTCAGGGTCGGTTACCGCTCCACGGCTTGCCATTTCAAGATTTGCTCTGCCCCGAAGCAGATATAAGTACGGTCCCATCCGTGGACTTTTGCCTTGCTCTGGTATTTCAAAAGAATCCCATTTTGCTGTATATTCCGTAAGTATGCCCGCATCCTCAGCCACTTCAAGCAATGCAGAGGCCTGTTCGGCAACTTCCTGCCAAAATCGATATGCGCCGCTGTCAGCCAATATGTAAAAGAATTTCAACTGTCCAAATCTGGCCTTTACATTATCCGGGTCTATCCTGATTATCTCGCCCCAGCAGCCGCGTATATTGTTCCATTTGTCGATTTCGAGATAAAGGTCAACGAGCTTAAAGAGCATTTCTACTTTGAGCGAATCCTTCTTCGCATAGGCGCGTGCTCTGCTATAAGCGCGTTCTGCATTTTTATACTCTTCTTCTCTGGTTTGCTCGTCGGTGGCCTCGTGGGCTGCTTTCAGCGCAGCATCGCCGTCTTGGATGAACTTTTCCGGGTCTCGGCTCAAATATAGAAACAGCAAAATGGCAGCCATCGCCATAAGCGTAGCAACTGCCGAGCCGATAAGCGCAACTTTTTTATTCAGTTTTTTTCTTGCCATAAGTTTTCCCTTTCTTTCACGACTCCTGCCTGTCTGATTTTTTCAATAACATTTTTTCATAGCGTTTAGGGTCTCCCGGCCAATGTTCCTTTTCCAAGATAGGCAAAATTACACCTAAAAGCTTTTGGCTTGCCGAGACCGCTTCTTCTTTACCCGGATAAACCGGAGTTCCAAGCACCGTGTTAAAAAATTTCCACTCAACCTTAGAAAAGTACGAATACCTGCTGTATAGATTTTTATTCAGAACCAATCTTGTGCCTTCCCTGCTGTTCTTATAAACGCCATTGACGTTAAAAGTGTACATAACCGAAAACTTTGCATTCCTGCGCCAGGACTTTGGATCTACGCTTGAAAAAACAAGATATTTTCCAGGAATTTCCTCGCTCACACCCGAACCTTTATCCACGTGGAATGTTACTTTGTCAGATGCCAGCCGTTGCTGGCCGCCGCCGGTATAGCATTCTTCCGGCACATGCACTACTATATCCGGTATCTCATAGTAAGTAATAAACAACGAGCAGAACCGAACCGGGCTGTCAGCCGCCGCATCAATATCTTCCAGAGTCCATTGAATGTAATCTTTCGTGCCGAGCGACTCAATGACTTCCGCACTTTTAATTTTGGATTTTGATACTACCCTGTAATGAGCCAGCCCATTTTCATCCAGTAAATCCAAAGATTTTTTCAACGGCAACGGTTCCTTTTTCAGATAGACCCCGAGGCTTTTTATCGCTATCGACATACCGCTACCGGCTATCGCAAGCAATGCTGCGCATATCAAGAATGCCGGCTGCAAATAGATAGTTTTGAGTTTCGAGATTTCAATAATCATTTATCAATAATCATTTATCAATAATCATTTATCAATAATCATTTATCAATAATCATTTATCAATAATCATTTATCAATAATCATTTATCAATAATCATTTATCAATAATCAT
>QNBZ01000078.1 GCA_003644295.1 Planctomycetota bacterium | reverse complement strand
AATTTTACGACAGCTACAAACATCAATAACACCCAGGGGCCAAAGTCGAGCCGAATCGCCATACAAAAGCCGCTTAAAAGCCCCAGATAAATAATCGAAAAATAACTGGCGCCGCAATTTGCAATTACCCCCGAAGTGTCATAGCGAATATACTGGTATAAGAATAGTACGAACAACACTAATGCAGAAAGCAAAGACAGATAAATCGCCGGCGAAATTTTGACCAGTTGCAGCCAATACCAGGATGCAGCGAATAAAATCGAAGCAATGATTGAAATTGAGGTGAATATCTTCAGATTTTTTGCCGCGGCAAGCTTTGACAACTCGAGTTGAGCTGGGATTATCAATGCGCAAATCAAAATGCAAAACAGCGTTCCCTGGACCGTTTTATCATCCACCGCTGAAGCGGTCAGCGAGCCGTCCAGCCAACCGTCAATGGCAACGACAGCGGTAAAAAATACCGTCATCAACGTTCCCAAAAGTAATCTGTATTTGAGCATTTTTTGGTCGTTAGTATTTAGTCGCTATTCACTAAATACTATTTGATAGTTCCGAAACGGCGAACTCGCTTGGCATAGTTCAGTATTGCCTTTTCCAAATCCGACTTCTTGAAATTCGGCCAGAGAGTTTTCGTAATATAGAACTCACTGTACGAAATCTGCCAGAGCAGAAAGTTGCTGACCCTCTTTTCGCCTGCGGTTCGTATTAAAAGGTCGGGGTCGGCAAGGCCTGCGGTGTACAGGTGTCGGCTTATACACTTTTCGTCAATATCCTTAAATCTAAGTTTGCCACCTTTGTACTCTTGGGCGATTTTCCTGACTGCGTCTGTTATTTCGACCCTGCCGCCGTAATTCAGCGCCAGCGCAAGTATCATACCGCTATTGCTGGCGGTTATTCTTATAGTTTCCACAAGTTCCCTTTTCACATCCGGAGGCAATTGAGCCAATCGACCGAGATGAATCAGCTTTACGTTATTTCTCATCAGGGTAGGACGAATCTCGGAAAGGTATCGAGTGTAGAGATACATAAGCATATCAACTTCAGCTTTGGGTCTTTTCCAGTTTTCCATACTGAAAGAGTATAGAGTCAGACATTCGATGCCGAGGTCAACACAGTGCTGAGCTATTTTCTCCACCACTTTTGCGCCTTGCCGATGCCCGATGGCTCGTGGCAGACCTCTATTCTCTGCCCATCGACCGTTTCCATCCATAATTACGGCAATGTGATGTGGTATATGCTCCGGCGCTATCTCAAGGCGCTCAGCGGTTTGTTGCAATTTTCGATTTTTAATTTTCAATTGGAATTCGGAAATCGGAAATTATCTGAATATAGTCTGACTTCGTTTTGGACCAACGCCAATAATTGTAACCGGTTTGCCGGTCTTATCTTCGATAAGGCAAACATAATTCTGGGCATTGGCGGGCAAATCGTGAAACTCATTTATTCCGGTTATATCTTCATCCCAGCCGGGGACAGTTTCATAGACAGCTTCGGCCCGTGAGAGTTTGGCCAGGTCTGTTGGAAAGAAGGTTGTCTGCTCTTGTCCGATTTTGTATGCCCCGCAAATTTTCAGTTCCTTGAAGCCGGTAAGCGTATCAAGGTGCATCAGCGCTATCGAATCTATTGCTCCAATGGTCGCAGCATAAGAAACGGCTACGGCGTCGAACCAGCCACATCGTCGCGGTCGGCCGGTGGTAGTGCCATATTCGTTTCCTTTGTCACGGATGGACCGGCCAATTTCGCCTGTCTGCTCGGTTGGAAAAGGCCCTGCCCCAACCCTTGTAGTATAGGCCTTCACCACGCCGAAGAATTTGTTCACCATTCCAGCTGGCACACCGCTGCCGGCTGACATACCAAGCGAACTCGAGTTCGAGCTGGTTACATAAGGAAAAGTGCCGTGGTCGAGGTCCAACAGCGAACCCTGAGCACCTTCGAAAAGGACTGATTTTCCGTCTGCGATAGCTTTATGCAGCAGTTCCGTTGTGTTGGTCGTAAAGCCCAGCAGCCGAGCGGAAAAGAATTTACACTTTTCAAAAATCTGCCCTGCGTTCATCGGCTCAGCGTTATAAAGAGCGGCAAAAATTTTGTTCTTATAGTCCACGATTTTTTGCAGTTTCGCTTCGAGCTTTTCAAGGTCTCTTAAATCCGCCATCCGGATAGCGTAGTTTCTACCAACCTTGTCTGCATAGCATGGGCCGATGCCCCTGATGGTTGTTCCGAGTTTGTTCTTACCGAGCGATTCTTCACGCAGCCGGTCTTCAGTTTTGTGATAATCCAGAACGACGTGTGCGTTTTCACTTATAAAGAGCCGGTTATTGAGCGAGATATTTTTTTGAGCCAGCGTGTCAATTTCTTCTATAAGAATATCCGGGTCAACAACCACTCCGTTTGCAATTACACAGATTGTATCGGCCCGAACCGAGCCGCTTGGCAAAAGGTGCAGAGCAAATTTGTTGTCGTCTATAACAACAGTATGGCCGGCATTGGCGCCGCCGCTGTATCTGACGATAATGTCGCTGTGCCCGGCAAGAATGTCGACAATCTTGCCCTTGCCTTCGTCACCCCACTGTAGTCCGACAATACAGGAATTCATTGAATTAGAGATTTCTCATTTCTTATATCAATTTCAGTTAGCCCCCCGATTTATTCGGGGATTGGATTTGCTCAACTGATTTTTTCCACCAGATATTCTAAAACGGCTGTCAGGTTATCGTAAGTTCTATCGCTTAGTTTGCGATTGACTTCTGTGCCGTCCTTGTTTTTGTATGTAATGATGAAAGAACCCTTTGATTCGAAGTTAGTTTTGTTTATTTTTTGTATGGAATCATAAGAAATTCTTTCTTTATCGCTAATGATAAGCTCATTTTCATCTGCGATAATTTTCTTCCTGCTCACTACGAACAGATATACACCTAAAAGCACGGCGGCGCCAATAAAGTACGGCGGAGACTTCCGATTGAAAGCAAGGGTGCTGTCCGGGTTACCCTGGACGTCTTGGTGTTTTTCTATGAACTTCTTACTAAAATAGCCGTCATACCCAAACCAAACCGCAGCGACAATGCAAAGAATGATAAAAATCCTCAGATTATTCTTTTTATATTTACTAACAGGCGCTTCGATAGCCATTAGGACATCCTTCCTTGAGTTTGTGTTAGTCGTTTTTATTACACATTTAAGTATTCTGTTTCCCAGATTTTTTCGGTTAGCCCCTGCAACTCTTCATCGTACCTTTTAAGCACCTCAAAATATTCGTCAGATTCCAGGGCCTCTTTGGCTTTGCCGTCTTCAGGTTTTGCGTCCTTTGTCAAAACCGAATTTCTGAATATTTCGTAATGGTCTCTTATAGAACAGGGCATCAGCCAGTTCTCCGGCTTTTTCCGGTTGTCGAGGCCATACTCTCTCTGCCATTTTCGACCGTTCTTCATAAAATCAGAGAACATCGCATCCGACAACGTTTTGCCATTTTCGTATAAATCATAGATATTATCAACATAATATGGGACAAAAGCACAGGGTGTTATATTGCCGTTCCAGTCAACATAGATATACCCTCCGCTTCTACCATAAGCGATGCATCCTCTGGAGAGTACACCGCTGTTCCAGAAGTCAGCTATGCAGTATTTCTTTTCGCCGAGCAGTTGCTCCCATTTTCTATATAACTTCAGGCGTTCTTGTGGATAAACCATTAAATCCATTTCGTCCTTGCCCCTGCCAATCGGCATCAGTTGGAACTGCCACATATAACTGGCGCCTTGTTCCTTAAAGTAAAAATCGTAAAACTCATCCGTCAGCAGTAAATCCACGTTCCTGCTGGTAGCCGTTACAGAAGTACCGAAAGGAACACCCGCTTGCTTCAGACATTCAAATGCCGTTAGAATTCTTTTATATACACCGCGACCTCTTCTCTGGTCGGTCAGTTCCTCATAACCCTCGACTGAGACCGCAGGCGTAACATTTGCCGCTTTTGCGAGACGCTCAGCGGTTTTATCGTTAATAAGCGTGCCGTTGGTGTACACCAGAAATAGCATATCGTTATACTTCTCGAAAATATCGAGCAAAGTTTTACCTTCGCTTTTGTACATAAATGGTTCGCCGCCGCTAATAGTTATGAATCTGCTGCCGAAAGAATCGTGTACTTCACCGACCACTCTGTCCACGATTTGGTATGGTATCGTCGCTGCGGACTCTGACGTCGAGGACGCATAGCAGCCTATGCAGTTTAAGTTGCATTTTTGTGTCGAGGAAAAGACAATAAAAGTCGGCGGAAGTTCGCCATATTTTTCTTTGAATTCCTCGATGGCCTGTTCATAAATCTGGTCTCCGCGAATAAGATTGTTTTGAACCAGAACATCGACCATTCTTTTAATGACCTCCTTTGAAATATATCCTTTATCTATGTTTCTGAGCACGCAGTGTAACATTGCCGAGAGGAACTGGTATCTTTTTAGCCGCACTTTCTTCAGGTCTTCCGAATCGTTATCAACTACACTTTTGTGAACATAATCGTCGATTTTTCTTGCTAACAACTTCCGGGTGTGCTTATAGTCTATCATTTTGATTAGTTTCGAAGGTATGGTCTCCGCTTTCATTTCTATCTCTCCATTACCATATCGTTCCATTAACAATTACTACTGACCATCCCAACCGGACGGCTATTATCGCACAATCCCGAATTTATCTCAAGAGATAAATCGCCACAAGGCACGCCAAAGCATAACAATAGAAAGCGAAAAACTTTAACTTTGCGTTCCTTGAGGTCTTGATTAGCAGCTTCAGTGCCAGTATGCCAACAATGCAGGAAATGATTGCTCCTGCTGGAAAAGCCAGAATTGGCATTTGCCCCAATCCAACTTTGCCGTAATTTTCGGCAAACTCGATAGCTGCTGCCCCGAGGATTGCGCTGGCTCCAATAAGCATACTGAATTCTACCGCCCATCTCCGGTGCAGGCCGAGCAGGATTGCTGCGCAGATAGTTGCGCCGCTGCGTGATATCCCCGGCATAATGGCCACCGCCTGCGCAAGGCCTATCACTATCGCTGCCGGAACACCAAACTGCCGTAATCCCATCCGGGTCCGCTTTCGGTAATCCGTGATTAAAAGCAGTGTTCCCGTAACAATCCACATAACAGCAAGGATGCTGAGACTGCTGCGGACCGACTCAAAATAGTCCCTGAACATTAGGCCTATCACCATTGTTACTACATTAGCAGCTATCGCCAGAGTCAGAAAATGAACGCTCGGACTTTTTTTATAAATTTGAATGGGATTATCGCCGTATTGTCTGAATTTAAGAAGATTTTCAAACCACGCCCGAATGGATTTACGTAAAACAAGCAAAACTGCCGCTACGGTGCCGACATGAATTGTAAGGTCGAACAGCAGCATCCCCGTGGCTTCCGGCTTAAATCCGAACATCTTTTCAAACATAATTAGATGGCCGCTTGACGAAACGGGCAAAAACTCCGTCAATCCCTGAATTGTCCCCAGTACTGTTGCTGGCAATAACATCATCGGCTCACTAAGGCCTAATTTGCCAAGATACTCAGCTGCGCCATAATGTCGGCACAGAAGCAGCGCAACTGCTGCATATATGCCGGCTAACAAATCATCAAGCAAAACGCCCCAGCCGCCGGGGAGTTTTTCGAGTTTTCTAATCGGCCAGGGTTTAACGATATCGAAAAACCTGAATAGCAGAAAGCCGAGTAATGCAACAGCCCAGATTTGGCCGACTGCGACCACGCCGATTGGCAAAAACGTAAGTGCCTGGCCTGCGAATTCATCAGCAACAATCTCTCCGGGGTCGGCTTTGCCGATAGCTGCGATTGAGGCAGAAGCACATTTGATACAAACAATAGAGCCGGCCAAAACCAAAGCCGCCATTACTATTGAAACTGATATAACTGATGCACCGAAGTGGCGCATCAGAACAAATACAACCACCGACGGTAGCGAACCCCACGTCCCCGGCGCAACCGGCAGTCGGCCAAGACCAAAACAAGATGCAAGTACTCTTTTCATTGTCGTAAAAAAATTAACTGAAAAGCTAAACAAAGTCAAAGACTATTAACCCAATTCTCTATTAGCGTAGAGCGTACAGCGTTCAGGAGGGGAAATCAGAGAAATAAAACCCCTTGCACCGCGGGGGGTTATTTTGTTCCGCCACCCCTGCCCTGAGCGTAGTCGAATGGGTGTGGGCGGGGCTGCTTTTATATTTAGCCCGTAAATTTATTTGCGGGTTCTCTGGCGATGTGTATAATTTGAAGCAACATCGACAAAGCCGAGCAGTTAAACATATTCACGTCATTCCTGCGCAAGCAGGAATCCACCCTATCTGCTGTACGCTATTTTTCCTTTTACATTTAACAATAAATATGGTATAATATGCACTGAACTAAGGGGCTATAACAACCAATGCTTGATGCTGAATACCCAAAACTCACCACTCAATACGAAATACCAAAGGTTCGCCTATGGCGAAGTAAATCGGGACCTTTCCCCATCGTCAAACAACTTACCCATCCCGCCAAGCTGGTCAATCACAACCTTATTAATATGCAAAATAAACCCAATTTATGCGGTTTTTCGGCTGAAAAGGGTGATTTTGAAGCAAAACAAACCCAATTAAAAACCAAACAAATGCTGCTGTATT
>QNBZ01000077.1 GCA_003644295.1 Planctomycetota bacterium | reverse complement strand
GACCTTTTACCGCAGGCGCCCCACCAAACTGACCGGCAGAGACCTCCACATTGTAGGCACGCAAACCCATAACCACATCTTCTATCTTCATATGGTAGTTGCTGAGTTTATCCGGGTTCAGCCAGATACGCATGGCATGTTCGAAACCCATGACTTGCGTCTCGCCGACGCCCGGGACGCGCGATATAACCTTATCGATGTTGGAAGCCAGATAGTCCCGAATATCAATGCCGCTCATGCTGTTATCTTCTGATATCAAGCCGACCGCAAGCAGGTAGTTTTTCGTGGCCTTGCCGACCTCAATGCCCGTTCGCTGGACCACTTCCGGCAGGTGCGCCATAGCAAGCTGGAGCTTGTTCTGCACCTTGGACCACGCGACATCCGGATCGGTCCCCGGGGCGAAAGTGAGTTCCAGCATGCAGGTACCGGCTGAGTCGCTTGTGGCCGACATATATATCATATCCTCAAGGCCGGTCATCTTCTGCTCGATGATCTGGGTAACGCTGTTTTCCACCGTTTCCGCCGATGCCCCCGGGTAAAAGGCCATGACCATAATGGAAGGTGGAGCGAGGTTCGGATACTGGGAAACAGGTAGAAAATAAATTCCCAGCACACCGGCGGCTATAATCATAATAGCAATAACCCAAGATAAAACAGGTCGGTCAAGAAAGAATTTCGAAAGCATAGGATTTTTCCTTTTAATTCGTATTTGCAGATGGCTGAACGGCCTTTTCTGCTGCTGGACCATCCTTGCGGCCAGCATTGAACGGGACAACCTTTACAGAAGCGCCGGGTCTCACCTTTTGAACACCCTCGACAATCACCCTATCACCGGGTTTAAGACCTGATGAAACCAGCCATTTGTTGCCGATAGCTCTATCGAGCGTAAGCATCCGCTGCTGGACCTTGTCTTCAGCATCCACAATCAGTGCGACGGGCTCACCTTTCGGATTGCGGGAAATTCCCTGCTGCGGAACAAGAATGGCCTGCTCTTTTACGCCTTCTTTAATAACTGCCCGAACGAACATACCAGGCAGAAGAACACCTTGCGGATTTGGAAAGACCACTCGCAGAATGACTGAACCGGTGGTCGGGTCAACTGTAACATCCTGGAATTGAAGAGTTCCTTCTGAAGGATACGGCGTGCCGTCTTCCAAAATAAGTTTTACCTTGTTTTGGCTAATACCGTCGTGATTAAGACGACCGTCTTTTAAGCGATTTTGCAGTCGCAGCAATTCGGTAGTGGATTGAGGTACATCCACATAAATTGGGTCCAGTTGCTGAATGGTCGCCAATGCTATCGGCTGGTACGCTGTCACCAGCGCACCTTCCGTTATATTGGACCGGCCGATACGGCCAGAAATCGGCGCCTTGATAGGTGTGTAGGACCAATTAATTTTTGCAATCCGCATAGCTGCCTTTCCCGCTTCCAATTGGGCTTTCAACTGACGCAGAGCTGCAAGTGCATCATCGTAATCCTGCTGTCCGACTGCATGACTTTCAAGCAGCTTCTTGAAACGTTTTTCCCGTGCCCGCAGAGCCGGCAACTGGGCCTCGGCCATAGCAACTGTGGCCTTGGCCTGGTCATAAGCGGCCTGATAAGGAGCAGGGTCAATCTGATATAATAAATCTCCTTCATTTACATCAGAACCCTCTTTGAATGCCCGTTTCAAAATAAGCCCATTGACTTGGGGTCGGATTTCAGCGATACGAAAAGCAGATGTGCGTCCAGGCAATTCGGTCGTGATAACTACTCGCTCCGGATGCACGGTAACAACAGCCACTTCTGGGTTGCTCTGCGGCGGTCCACCTTTCTGTTTGCAGCCGCCCACGGTCAACAGCAGCAAGAAGACTCCAAACAACAGGATTGCAGGGTTGGATGCTACTTCAATAGCTGTTAATCGAGAAGTATGAGATTTAATACTACATTGCATTTTTATTCTCCAAATCAGGTCAGATTAGGTTGTTTCATATCACTATTCGTTTCTTTTTTCAGTTCCAGATGTGCATAAGCGGACTTCTTCGTAAAATTGTTCGCTGCTGATACAGCCAGCTAATTGCAGGATTACCAGCACGCCGAGCACACAGACCGAATTTTTCCCACAATGATTTTATATTCTTCATTTCGTTGAACATTTTATTGGCTTTGTCATTTTTCTTCAGCAGCCGCACGAATACCCGCAGCCGTAAAACGAACAATATGTCCAATCAAATCATCCAGCTTCAAATTTGGACAGTACTTATAGTAATAATTTGAGAAAAGAAGGGCGTGCAAAATAAGACCGTCAATAGAATAAACACATAGTAGTCCGGCATCTGGTTTAAGTCCCGGACAGAGTCTAACAATAGCATCGCTCAATACCCTTAAAAACTTTCCGATAATTTCATCAACCACTACGGCATTTTTAAGATGGGGGTTCAATATCTCGCGAACCATCATCATCAGTAAAGGTTTTTCACCACTGCTGCCAGTCAAGGAGCGCAGACCTGACGTAACCAAAGTTTCGAGCAATTGCTCTAATGTAGGCCTATCTGCACTCATCACCTTGTGGATATTTTCAATTTGTGCGCTGATTAGCTTGTTCATATATCGGCGGAACATCGCAATGTAGAGTTTCTCTTTTCCGCCAAAATGATAGTTCACCGCAGCAACATTGCATTTGGCCCTGGCAGTAATATCACGCACGCTGGTATTATCGAAACCCTTTTCACAAAAAAGCTCTTCTGCAACATCAAGAAGCCGGTCTTGAACCTGCCTGCCAGCATCAACATTCGATATATCATTGTTTGAAGCCACTATATCAAATTCCTTAAACGATTGTTTCAAACTAAAGTATAAAACACTTATTTGAATATGGCAAGTCTTTTTTTGTTTTTTTCTCATAACTTGCCCGGTCAAGGGCTAATTTAGCACAATAATGATTGACTTTGACACAATATTGCTTATTATCACTGTTCTTACCACTTTCCGACAAGGAGGTAAAAATTGGCAGGAGCCGGAAGTTCAGGAAAATTCGCATTTAACCAGATACGAAAGCCGCCGTCAGGCAGTGTTCTTTACGAAGAACACCTCAAATCAACCAATAAACCGCACATAGCTGACTTTGCGGGCTATCTGATGCCGTTGTGGTATTCGTCAATCAGCGCCGAACATAGAGCGGTACGCCAGACGGCGGGGCTTTTCGACTGTACACATATGGGAGTGCTGGAAGTTATCGGCCCAACGGCAGCAGAATTCCTGAACGCAGTAACCACCAATGAAATTAACAATATCAGTATCGGCGGTGCACAGTACGGCTACATATTAGACGCCGGCGGAGATGTACTTGACGATATTATTATTTATAAACGGGCTGAAAATAAATTCATAATGGTAGTCAATGCGGCAAATGAGCCGAAAATCAAAGAATGGCTCAAAAAGTTAATAAACGACAATGTCATAATAGACATAGATAACCCGGACAGAAAACTGGAATACAAACCAGTGATTCGCGATATGAGAGATACCGGCAGTGGGAGCGACTGCAGGGTCGATATTGCGCTTCAGGGACCGGCATCCATAAACATATTGTCAACTCTGGTGAACAGGGAAGTTCAGAGCCGCATCGAAAATTTAATTTCTTTTCACTTTGCCGAAGCAATTATCGCAGATATTGAGTGTATAATCTCACGCACCGGTTATACTGGTGGGAAAATTGGCTTTGAGTTATTTGTTCATCCTGAAAATGCGCCGCAGTTGTGGCGCAGGTTATTGCAAAATGGAGAGTCGTTCGGCCTGCTTGCCTGTGGTCTCGGAGCCAGGGACAGCTTGAGAATTGAAGCGGGGCTTCCTTTGTATGGACACGAACTGGCAGGGCCGTTTAACATTTCGCCGTTCGAGGCCGGCTACGGCTGGGCCGTTAAATTGGAAAAGGACTTCTTCATCGGCAAAGCAGCTATGCAGGCCAAAGCGAAAACTTACGATATGAAAGTTGTCAGGGTCGAACTGCCGGGCGAAAAAGGGATTCGACCGGTTCGACAAAACGATGCGACGCTGGACAGCACGGGTAAATGTCTCGGCTGGGTTCTTAGCTGTGCTAAAACAGGAGAAAAACAGTCTGCGCTGTGCTTTATGAACAGGGCGGTAAAAGAGAATGATGCGGTTGGCGTTTACTACCTGGCGCGCAGCCAAAGCCAAATCGCAAACGGACGGAAAGAGCAGGTAGAAAAAAACGCAGTTTTAGAGGCCGATATTGTCGGCAGAGTGGTAAGTCGATTCGCAAAGTTTTGATGGTTCGGAGAAACAAATATGATTGCTGAAGGATTACTTTACACAAAAGAAAATGAGTGGGCGAAAGTCGAGGGACAAACGGCAACTATCGGCATTACGGACTACGCCCAGGAGCAGCTTGGTGAGATTACCTTTGTGGAGATGCCCGCTATCGGTAAGAATGTCAAGCAAAAGGACGAGCTGGCAGTGGTTGAAAGCTCGAAGGCGGCAAGCGATGTCTATTCGCCGGTAACAGGTAAAGTTACAGAGGTTAATTCAAAGCTGGAAAGCAATCCTGAATTGATAAACAACGATTGCTACGGCAGCGGATGGATTTGCAAAGTGAAAATCACCGACGAAAGAACAATGGAAAACCTGATGGACTCGAAACAGTACGAAGAATATCTAAAGGGGTTGTAAGCGATGCCTTTTATTGCAAATACGGAAGAGCAGCGAAAACAGATGCTCGATGATGTCGGCCTGACGATGGAGAAGCTTTTCTCCGATATTCCGGCGGAACTGATGTGCGAATCCTTTAGTCTGCCTGCCGGTCTGAGCGAGCAACAGGTGCGCAATCGGCTCGCAGAATTGGCAGATAAAAATTCTATAAATCTGACCTGCTTTCTCGGCGGTGGTTTCTACGACCATTTTATTCCCGCCGCCGTCTATTCAATTATCTCACGCAGCGAATTCTACACGGCTTATACGCCATACCAGCCGGAGCTTTCGCAGGGAACGCTGCAAGCCATTTACGAATACCAGTCGGCGATATGTCGGCTGACGGAGATGGAAGCGGCCAATGCTTCAATCTATGACGGCGGAACCGCTATGTATGAAGCGATGATGATGGCGCTTCGCATTACCGGCAGAAACAAAGTCATTATCGACGACAGCGTCAATCCGATTTACAGAGTAATGATTAAGTCATACACCCGCAATCTGAAGATTGAGCTGGAACAGACACACAATTCCAACGGGCTTGCGAACCGCCAACAGATACTGGAAGGGCTGGACGACGAAACGGCCGCGGTAATTTTACAAAATCCGAATTTCTTCGGCTGCGTAGATGACTTCAGTGATATTGCCGCTGCCATCCACGAAAAGGGCGCTCTGCTGATTGTTTCGTGCTATCCGATTTCGCTCGGGATATTGAAAACGCCCGGGGCGATGGGAGCCGATATAGTAACCGGCGAGGGACAAAGTATGGGTATGCCAATGTCGTTCGGCGGGCCTTATCTCGGCTTTATGCTAACCAGAAACAAGTATGTTCGCAAAATGCCAGGGAGAATTGTCGGAGAAACAAAAGATAAATTCGGCCGGCGAAGCTTTGTTCTGACACTACAGGCCCGCGAGCAGCACATTCGCAGAGAAAAGGCAACGTCAAATATATGCTCGAATGAAGCTTTGTGCGCCCTGACAGCCCTTGTATATCTGTCGCTGCTGGGAAAAACAGGGCTAACAGAAACGGCACAGCTTTGCGCAGATAAAGCAAGCTACGCCTACCAGCGTTTAACGAGCATACCCAACGTGGAGCCGCACTTTAAGTCAAAATGGTTCTTTAACGAGTTTGTACTCGATTTGCCGTGCGAGGCCGCTGACGTAATCGCCAAGCTGATAGAAAAAGGATTTGCAGCGGGTTTTCCGCTGAGCAGGTATTACAAAGATATGGAAAATTCGATACTGATTTGCGTTACGGAAAAAAGAACCAAACAACAAATCGGAATGTTGGCTGAAGAACTGGAGAGTTGTTTATGAAACTGGTTTTTGAAAAAAGCGTGCGCGGGAGACGGGCTGTCCGAACCAGTCCGAGCGACGTCCCAACCACCATAAATATAAAAGAGACGTTTCTCAGACAAAGCTCCGCTGAATTGCCGGAACTGAGCGAGCTTGATGTAATGAGACATTTTACTGAACTGTCGCGGAGGAACTTCGGAGTCGATACGAATTTTTATCCGCTCGGCTCATGCACGATGAAATATAATCCCAAAGTAGCCGAGCGTATTGCTTCTTATCCGGGGTTTGTCCATCTGCATCCCCTGCTGCCCCAGTTAAGAATGGGCGGTATGCTGACACAGGGCGCTCTGCAAATAATCTATGAAACCGACCTGCTGCTGCGGGAGATAACCGGTATGGCGGGTTTTACAATGCAGCCAATGGCCGGCGCACACGGCGAACTGACAGGAATGATGATTACCGCCGCATATCACGCCGACAAAGGCAATAAAAAGACCACTATCCTTATTCCCGACAGTTGCCACGGAACAAATCCCGCCAGCGCTGCGATAGCGGGATACAAGGTTGTTTCAATACCTACCGATGTGGACGGCGTTATGGATGTCAAAGCCGTTGAGCAAGCACTAAACGAGCAGGTTGCCGGCCTGATGCTGACCTGCCCAAATACGCTGGGATTATTT
>QNBZ01000076.1 GCA_003644295.1 Planctomycetota bacterium | reverse complement strand
TTGCGCTGCGCGCCGCCGGCCAGGGCAACAAAGTTCTGATTTATCAATTCCTAAAACCGCCGACTCTTGACATTGGCGAGCGTTTTGCCCTGCAATTAGGAGCGGTCAGAATCAAGGTCGAAGCGCTTGATGTGCCCTGGGACATATCGCAATCTTTTAATAATGAAAAGAAAATTTCCAAAATGCGGGTTGCGATAAGCGAGGCGATTGAAAAGATTGCCGAAACTGCAGAGAAAAGATTTTATGACGTGTTGATACTTGATGAAATTGTATTTTGCCTTTCAAGAGATCTTGTTAAACTGGAAGACATCAAAAATATTATTAACAAAAGAGACCCTCGTGTTGAAATCGTTCTGACCGGCAGAGGCGCAACAAAGGAACTAATAGAATTGGCCGATTTAGTAACGGAAATGAAAAGTATTAAGCATCCGTATGATAGGGGAATATACGCAAGACGCGGGATTGAATATTGACTATTTTCTGACTAATGAAAATCGAAAATAGCAGTGTCGCTGTGATTATTTGTGCTGCAGGGTCGAGCAGCCGGTTCGGCGGCAAAAGAAAAAAGCCGTTCGTTGACGTAGCCGGCAGGGCGGCCTTTCTGCGAAGCGTTGAGCTTTTTGCCGACCGCGATGACGTAAAACAAATCCTGTTGGCTATCGCACCGGAAGATGAGGAACTCGTTCACGTCAAATGGGGACCGAACCTGGCGTTTTTCAATGTAAAAATCTACTTCGGCGGAGCCGAGCGTTTTGATACCGTTAAGAAGGGACTGGAACTTGTCAGAGACGATATTGACCTTATTGCTGTTCACGACGCCGTGCGATGCTGCTTAACGAAGAAATGGCTCGATGATGTAATTGCCGCCGCCGCTGAAACCGGCGCAGCTATATTGGCCTGTCCTGTAGTGGCTACTATAAAAGAGGCAAAGGATAATACGATAATCAAAACCGTTGACAGGGCTGGCCTTTACGAAGCCCAGACGCCGCAGGTATTCGAGGCGGAACTGCTCAGGAAAGCGTATCAAAATCTGGACAAACTCGATAAAAGCAAAATCAGCGATGACGCCCAGCTTGTTGAAGCGTTGGGCGGGAAAGTATCGATTGTAGAAACGGATTCATCGAACATCAAGATTACTCGGCAAAGTGATATTGCAATCGCCGAGGCCATTCTCAAGGCACGCCCCAAGCCGGGAGCCAAAGGCCCCGCAGGCCCATACATCGAAGCACAGTGGTAATATAGTGTGCAGCGTTTAGTTTAGCCGTCACCAGCACGGCGACGTATCAGAATATTTAGCCCCGCCACCTGTGTGAGGGGCCATATTTAGCCCGCCGATTTATTCGGCGGGTTGGGTTTGTCGTAAAAAATAGCGGCTTGAATTGACTTGAGTTATTATGATGAAATACAACTTTTGCGACCCGTCTAATGCCGGGCTTAGAGTGGGCACGATGTAGCGGCGTCCTTTTTTATTGCGCCGCAAATTGACAAAGGAGGAGATGCCTTATGCAATGAAATTTTGTTTTTTTTAGCATCGATTCTTTTAGTTTAAGAAAACAATAACTAAAATTTTAGAGGAGCAAGAGATGAGGAAAACCATTATGCTAATTCTTTTACTTTCGGTTTGCTCTCCAGCATGTGGTATCTATGCAGAAACAGTTATATATCACTCTCCACAGGCCCCGGACGCCTTTTCGCCATCGGTTGTCTTGGGATCACCAGATGCATATGGTCAGATGGGTGGACCTTACTACGGCGAAACTGATTTTGATGAAGTCGATAATAAAACCACAGGATTCGTAATAGTGGATTTTGGTGGCAAAATAGTACCAGACATTACCGAACAAAAGGAAATCGTAATACATCTCTTCGATTGGCATGAGGGAGAAAATGAGATTTTCGAGGTTTTTGCTGGTATGGACATAAGTAACAAGAGTAACTGGCCGAGTCCTGGAACTTCGCCGCAGCCATTTGGACAACGTTATAAAAGATGTTCACTAAGGTTCGACTTATCTAATGGAGGCCTTGAGTATGCTAAATATATCATGGTCACAAACGGCCGTATCGATACGAATAACCCTCACGACGGGCCTGATATAGATGCAATAGAATACGTTCCCGAGCAGGCAACGCTTTTACTGCTTGGCTTGGGTGGTTTGATGTTGGGAAGAAGACGCAGAGGATAAGTGAATTAGAGAATTTGTTGATTAGGGCCGTAAGTTCACTGCTTGCGGCCTTTTTTCTTTTTTTTACTGCCGTTCTGTGTTAAAATCTCAATATCAGAACTTCAAAAACTCGTGGATGATTTATGACGAAATCAGATATACAAACTTATCCCAATAAAATAAAGGCAATCCATAGATACGAAATAGTAGATTCAACCAATGCTGTGGCGCTGGCAGGTAAAAGATTTCACTTCATCGGCGCAGGCGGCGTCGGGATGAGCGGGCTGGCTAAACTGCTAATGAAACACAAAGCTATTATCACCGGCTCCGACCAAACGGCAAGCGGCGCTGTAACCAAACTTTGCCGAATGGGCGCTGATATAGCAATCGGCCATAAAGCCGACAATCTAAATGCCGAAGCCGAGGCGGTTGTCATCTCGGCGGCTATACGAGAAGACAACCCTGAGTTAAAGCTGGCCCGGCAAAGGGGTTTGAAAATTTACAAGTACGCACGGATGCTCGGCGAACTGATGAATCAGTATGACGGTATTGCCGTGGCCGGCACTCACGGCAAAAGCACAACAAGCGGATGGCTGGTCTATTTACTAAAACAGGCCGGCGCCGACCCGAACTTTATTATCGGGGCTGACATCACTCAATTGAAAACCTCTTCCGGCACAGGCAGTGGTAAATACTTCATCGCTGAGGCCTGCGAATACGACCGCAGCTTCTTAAACCTGAAGCCGAAAGTCGGCTGCATACTAAACATCGAAGCAGACCACCTGGACTACTATAAAGACGAAGACGAAATAGTCGACGCCTTCGGCAAGTTTGCGCTTGGCGTAAAACCGGAAGGCGTACTGATTGCAAACGGCGAAGACTCAAATGTGGCAAAAATAATTATGGATTCCCGCTTTCGCGGGAATAACAAGGCGGTGCGCTGTGAGACCTTTGGATTTGACAAAACCTGCAATTTTTCTGCACAGAACATTCAACTAAATAATGGGTTGTATTCCTTTGATGTTTATCATAATGGTAAATTGCTGGGTGCTACTCGAATCTCTCTGCCGGGCAGGCACAACATCTCAAACGCTCTGGCGGTTGTTGCTGTGGCGGTTAACGCCGGCCTGAATTCCGAGCGGATACTTGAGCTGCTGCCGGGTTTTACCGGTATCGACCGTCGGCTTATGCTGAAAGGCCGGTTCAGCCAAACCTGTCCTGAGCGTAGCCGAAGGATCACGGTCATCGATGATTATGCACACCATCCGGCCGAAATCAGGGCATCACTGGCAGCGCTGCGACAAGTGTATCAGCCGAAGCGAATCTGGTGTGTTTTTCAGCCGCATCAGTACAGCAGAACAAGATTTTTACTTGATGATTTTGCGGAAAGCTTTAAGCTGGCTGATGCAATCATTGTCCCTGAGATTTATTTTGTCCGGGACTCGGCGGAGAGCAAAAAGGAAATTAACTCGCAAATGCTTGTTGAGCGAATCCGGGACAATGCGACGGATGCGGTATTTATCGACAGTTTTAGCCGGATTTGCGATTATTTGAAAAAAAATGTAACCGCCGGCGATTTGGTGGTTACTATGGGTGCAGGCGATATTTGGAAGGTGGCAGATGAGTATATTCAGTGGCTTAGAGAAAATCGTTGAAACGAATCATCCGTTGGCCAAGCACACTTGGTACGGCCTGGGAGGGCCGGCTGATTACTTTATAAGGCCGCAGACAGTCGAGCAGCTCAAAGAGGTAGTTCAGCGGTGCGGTGAAAATGATATTCCGGTCTATGTGCTGGGCTTCGGCTCCAATTTGCTGGTTGACGACAAGGGCCTGCGGGCAGCGGTGATAAAACTTGAAGCCGAAGAGTTTACACGGACGCAGTTTGACCACGATACATCGTCACTCACCGCTTGGGCCGGCGCAGATATGAGCAAATTGGTCTTGACCTGTGTGCGGAAGGGGCTTTCGGGTATCGAAATGCTGACGGGCATACCCGGCTCGATTGGCGGAGCTGTAAGAATGAATGCCGGTGGAAATTTCGGCGACATCGGCGCCGCCGTTGAGACCGTTACGTTGATGGATAGCAATGGAAACATCTTTGAAAAGAGCAAGCCGGAACTGATGTTTGACTACCGCCGGACAAACATTACCGCAAAATTCATTTTGAATGCCCGGCTGAAGTTGGCCGAGGCCGACCAGACGCAAATACTGCGAACCGTAAAGGAAATCTGGATTTACAAAAAGAACAGTCAGCCGTTAAACACAAAGAATTCCGGCTGTATATTCAAAAATCCAAGGGGCATCTCTGCCGGAGCTCTTATCGACAGAGCTGGCCTTAAAGGGCTGAAAATAGGAGGGGCTTCGGTTAGTGAAAAACACGCAAATTTCATAATCGCAGAAAAGGGCTGTAAAAGCAGCGATGTTATTCGGCTTATAGACGCCATAAAACAGAGAGTTAAAGAACGCTTCGGTGTTGAACTGGAACTTGAAATCGAAATCTGGTAATTGGCAAATTGAAAATAGAAAATAGTAAACTTGCGGTGAGCAAAGTCGAATCATTAAAAATAGCCGTCCTTGCCGGCGGTATCGGCGAAGAACGTGAGATTAGCATCGAAAGCGGCGATTGTGTTTCGCAGGCGTTGAAAGAGGCCGGCCTGAACGTGGTAACCGTCGAGGTCAGGCCGGATAAACTGGATATACTGGAAGACGATAGCATTGATGTGTTCTTTATCGCGCTGCATGGAAAATTCGGCGAAGACGGCCAACTGCAACAAATACTCGAAGATAAATCTCTCGTTTATACAGGCAGCGGCCCGGCGGCAAACAGATTGGCGTTCGACAAAATGGCAAGTAAAAAGGCCTTTACCAAGGCCGGTATAGACACGCCGCTGGCGGTTAAGTTCGACACCGACGTTGATATTCGACGGCTTGAAAAACGGCTCGAAGAGTTTACGGACAAATATGTGGTAAAGCCGATAAGGCAGGGCAGCAGCGTCGGCATCAGTATTGTCTCCGGAGTGAGCGAAGCTATTGCCGCCGCTAAAAAGTGCCTGGGCGAATTCGGCGATTGTATGATTGAAGAATTTATACCGGGCAGGGAAGTAACCGTCAGCATCCTCGCCGGTCGACCACTGCCAATTATTGAGATTAGACCAAAAGAAAATTTCTATAACTACCACGCAAAATACATTGACGAGCAAACGGAGTTTCTTTTTGATACAATTAACGAACCGGAATTGACAGCAAAAATCAATGCGGCGGCGCTCGACTGCTTCGGTGCACTTGGCTGCCGGGACTTCGGCAGAGTTGATTTCATTCTTGGCGGCGACCAGGCCGCTTATGTTCTGGAGGTAAATACTATTCCGGGCTTTACGCCGCATTCGCTTCTGCCCAAGGCGGCGGCAAGGGTGGGATTTTCAATGAGTGATTTGTACACAAAAATCATTGAGTTGGCGTATTCGTCGCTCGTTGCTCGTAGCTCGTAAATTTTTATGACGGCCAAAAGAAAAAAAACAAAAAGCAGAACGAAAAGGATATCATTCGACAGGGGCACTTCAAAAAAAAAGCGGCGTAAAAAGACCATTGACCGCCGGCGCAGTCTGATATTTTTTTCTATAGTATTGGCGGTTCTTTGCGTCCTCGCCGCTGTTGGAATCGGCTTTGTTTTTCTGGATAAATATGTGGAAAAAGCTACTGCGATATCGGAGAAAAGCGGTCGTCTGAAATTGGTCGATGTTCCTGTCTGGGTTAGCCAAACGCTTAAAGAGAAAGTTTACGCTGCTGCCGTAGCCAATGGCGAGGACTTGAAACTTGATGAAGATGCCGCACAATCAGTGCAGCGGAATATCGAGGAGCGAGTTGCCTGGCTGGATGAAGTAAAAGTGCAAATCACCCACGACAGCATCATCGTCAAAGGGCGATGGCGCAAACCGCTGGCTTTGGTCAAATCGGGACTGCGAAAATTTTATGTGGACGCCGACCTTGTTGTGCTTGATTTTGTACCGATACCGAATTTACCAATCGTGAAGGTTAAGGGGTTGCCGCTTATAACAAAAACACCGCCGACGGGCAGCCTCTGGCGACGTGATGACATCGCGGCGGCTGTAGCTGTATTAGACCTGTTCGACCAAAGAGATAAAATGGACGTGTCAAAAAAACCGTTACTCTATGAAATTGACAGTATCGATGTAAGCAATTTCAACGGTCGTCAAAACAGCAGTTTCCCGCATATTGTTCTATACGCAAAAGACGATACCGAGATTATCTGGGGGGCCGAAATCGGTGCCTGGCAGCGACATCTGGAGGCCACCGATGAGGAAAAACTTGCTAAACTATACAGCCATTACGAGGAATATGGCTCATTGTTAAACAATGTAAAATACATCAACCTGCGCGACCCACAGGGCGATATCCCGCAGCCGATTGACAAGTATTAGCATTACAGTGCCTAAAGTTCAGAGTGCCTAAAGTTATGGCATTTTTTCACTTTGGTTTGCTTTAATCGCTAT
>QNBZ01000075.1 GCA_003644295.1 Planctomycetota bacterium | reverse complement strand
TCAATCGAAATTCCCTCGATACCCTTTGACGGCCAGACCATTATCAGCAGCAAAGAAGCGCTGTCTCTTGAGCAGATACCAAATCAAATGGTAATTGTAGGCGGCGGAGTCATCGGTTGTGAATTGGCCTGCGTGTATGCCGCTGTTGGAACAAAGGTAACTATCGTTGAAGCGCTCACCCGGCTGATACCGATGGAAGACGAATGGGTTGGCCGGCTGATAGAGCGAGAGTTCAAAAAACTCGGCATTGACGTTCTGACCAGTAAAAAGGTTACCTCGGTTGATAAAACCGATGGCAGAGCAAAAGTGAACCTTGAAAGTGGCCAGACAATCGAAGCCGAAAAAGTATTAGTTAGCGTTGGCCGAAAGGCAGTTGTTGATAAAGAGACGATTGACGTACTTGGCTTGAAAATGAATGGAACGGCAATAGCGGTTAATGAGAAAATGGAAACCAGCGCTGTTGGAGTTTATGCTGTCGGTGATGCTGTTGGGACAACTTATCTGGCTCACGGCGCATTCGCTGAGGCCAGGGTTGCGGCGGTAAATGCTACAGGCGGTGATGAAAAGATGGGAGATTACGGCCTGATACCACGAGCCGTCTATACATTCCCCGAAGCTGCATCCATCGGTAAATCAGAAGAAACCTGCAAAAATGAAGGTCTTGAAATTAGTGTCGGCAGGTCGTTCTTCAAAGCCAACGGCAGAAGCGCAGCGCACAACGAAACTGTCGGTGAAGTAAGAGTTGTCAGAGATAATTCGACCAGCAAAATCATCGGCGTTACAATGGTTGGCGCAATGGTAACCGAACTGATAGCCAATGCAAGAACCCTTATAGGAAGTACAGAGAAAATTACTGAAATAAGTTTTCCGCACCCGACCGTTTCGGAAGTTCTGAAAGAATCCGCCGAAGATGCTTTTGGCTTGAGCTTACACAATCCGCCGAGGTCATAAAATGACAATGCTAACGGCAGTAGGCAAAACTAAAAGCCGTCTTATGCACATTCGCGATTGTGGACTTGCCGACTACAGGCAGATACTGGAATTGCAACACCGGTTATGCGAAAAGAGGCGTCTGGACGAAATACCGAACACCGTTTTAATCGTTGAGCATCCATCTGTCATTACGCTCGGCGCCCGGCAGAGCGCCAATAAACTGCTGGCCAGCCGGAGCGAGTTGGCGAAAAAACAGATTGATGTAGTTGATATTCGCAGGGGCGGCGGCACAACAGCTCACAACCCAGGCCAGTTGGTTTTTTATCCGATTCTAAATTTGCGGCAATCAGGCCTTGGAATTAACGAATATATCAGGGAACTGGAAACGCTCGGCGCCGAACTGCTGGAGCAATTAGGCGTTCAGAGCCATCGGCGAAAGGGTTTTCCCGGCCTGTGGGTTGGTGATAAAAAAATTGCCTCTATCGGCGTGCGCGTATCAAAATTCATAACTCATCACGGTATGGCAATAAACATCCAAAACGACCTGAGCATTTTCGAGTTGTTCGTACCCTGTGGTCTTGATGGCGTGAAAATGACATCGGTGATAAAGGAGACAAGCAGAAATTACTCAATGAGTTCGGTAAAGGAAAAATTATCCGAGATACTCATAAACCATTTCTCTGTTTCAAACGAGCCACGAAAATTACCGCCGTGGTTGCGCAGGCCTTTGCCAGCTGGCGATGATTATAATCGGACAAATAATATATTAAGCTCTCTGGGCCTGGAAACGATATGCAGCAACGCCAATTGTCCCAACCGCGGTGAATGCTGGAGCAGAGGCACGGCAACTGTTTTAATTCTTGGCAATGTCTGCACGCGAAACTGCAAATTCTGTTCAGTGGCAAAAGGCAAACCCGAACCACTGGACCCGACCGAGCCGCAGCGTTTAGCCGAAATGGCAAAACGAATGGGGTTGAAATATCTTGTAATTACCAGTGTTGACCGCGATGATTTGCCGGACGGCGGCGCAGGCCATTTTCGCGACTGCATTAACACGGTAAGAAAACACTGTCCAGATATGAAATTTGAAATACTGACGCCCGACTTTCGCAACTGCCAGGGCAACGCCATAAAGATTCTGGCTGACGCTTTGCCTTTTGTATTTGCTCACAATGTTGAAACGGTACCTTCGTTGTACCCGATTGCCAGAGCCGGTGGAAACTATCAACTGTCCCTGGACTTACTTAAAATGGCCAAAGACAATTACAAAAATATTTCGACTAAATCCTCAATTATGCTCGGATTGGGAGAGCCAGACAACGAGGTCGAGCAGGTCTTGCAGGACTTACGCAGTGTCGGCTGTGATAGACTCACAATTGGCCAATATCTTAAACCGTCCAAAGATTCGCTTGAGGTAGTTGAATATATACCGCCTGCCAAATTCGATTTCTGGAAACAAAGGGCGGTTTCGCTTGGATTTTCCTGGGTTGTCTCTTCGCCGTTTGCGCGAAGTTCATACTTCGCAGAGCAGGAAAGCACCTCATAGTGGTGTCGTAATCCACATCAGGCCTTCTTATCGGACATCAAATCGATATCTTTTTAACACAGTCGGTTTTCTTTGTTCTTACGTCGGAAGTTTTCTATGTTTTAATTAGGACACAGAAGTAACGAAACTCTTTTTAAGTGGAGGTTGACCAATGGGGGGAAAATGAATCACATAAAAAAAATGAACTGTCGAAGGCGACGGGGCGTTGTGCTTATCATATCTATGATATTCATACTCATATTTTCCGCCTTTGCCGTTTCAATGGCCACACTTTCCGGTACCAACGTTCAGCTCGCAGATAACCAACACAAAATCAATACCGCCCTTTGTGCCGCTCAGTCCGGCCTGGAATGCGGCAAATACATCATTGCCAATTATGAACCTGTTGTATGCACAGATGACGATGCAGTTACATTGGAGCAGGCCAATCAGACCTGGTCAGCATTGTCTACGCAGGCCCAGCAGATATGGGGGCAGACATTCACTGCAGCACGGTTCACCGACAGCGCCGGCAGCGGTGATGAGATTATAACATCCGCTGTAAACTTCGGGACAACAAATGCATCCTTTCGGGTAAGGTTTTACCGATATGACGCCAACCCTTATACAATCAAGCTTGAGAGCATAGGCACTAACGGCCAGGTAACAAAACAGGTAGTCGTTGATATGGATATCGTAAAAGATACCGAGATACTTACTTACGCCGTAGCTTCAAGAGGCGGTATGATTCTCTGGAGCGGCTCAGAAATACAGAAAGACCCCAACACCGGCGAAGGTGGTCATCTCTACAGCTTTTGGGACCAATATACTGTAAGCGATACCAGCGGCTCGCGCGATTGCGAACCTTATAAAATATCAGGCGATTCGATTATCGAAGGCGAAATTAAAACCCACGAGAGCTATGAACGCTGGACAGACCCTACCCAGCAGAGTTTAACCGAAGAAATAGTAAATTATGACACCCGAATAGCCCTCGACGCAAACGACCCATTGCGGCTCAGGGTAGATTTTGACGAACCTGTTGTTGAAAGCTTTGATACCGATGATTTCGATACATCCGCTTATAAAGACGGAAGCTGGAGCGCCGATGGCCAACCATTAGTAGAACTTGTTAACTACGCACGGAATTATGGCGATAATGCGGCAGACCCATGGCCCGATGTGAACGTCCCAGCCGAGGACAGACGCTCAGCTCAGATAGAAGTCGGCGGTCAAACTGTAACAGTGCTTGAGGGCTATTGGAACGACCCTGAACAACCAGGTGAGCTTTCCAGTAACGGTATGCAGTTTCCGCCTAACCATACCAGCCCCCGTGAGTATTTCGACAGGCCTATTTTTATAAACCGGAATTTTGATAATATCGAAATACCAAAAGGCACTAATCCTTTATTCATAAATTGCACGTTTTCCAGCATAACTTATGTGGACGTCAGTGAAGATGGGAATCTCAAAAGGCCAAAGATGAGCAAATGGAACCAGTCCAACGCGGACTGGAATAACGCCCATCCGGACAGTACACCTAAAAACACCTGGTCCGGCGGCCAGAACAGCGACGCGTGGAACGATGACGAGACAAACAACGTTATGTTTCAGGGATGTGATTTTACCGGCCCTGTAATTACCGCAGTGCCAAATGATTACTGGTGGACGAAAAATTCGCTGAACTTTGCTGGTGGGTGCGATTTCTACAATGACTTTCTGGAGGAATCGACTATTCTTGCACCCAATTTTAACGTTAATATTGGCTCGTTCACAAAGGGTGAAACGGGTACGCCGAGCGTCTTAAATGGTATTATCGTCGGCGGTACCGTTGATATTCGCGGCGAGGTTACCGTTGACGGAACAGTGCTTTCTATGTGGAAACCAACCCGTGATATAGGCAAATACAGAACCAGCTATTATACGAATATCGGCCACTATGGCGACGCTGAAAGCGGCGGCTGTGAAGATGATACCGGCACAACAATAATTCGCTCAAACAGTTCACGTCAACTACCTCTCGGCGTAGTAAGCGATATAATCCTCGACCCTAATCAGGAAACTTACACTGAGCGCTAATGTCTATTAACATAACTCTCCAAACAAAGTCAGTGGGGTGGTTTTGGTTATTTTAACCTTTGTGAACCGCCCAGCTAAATTCTCCTGTCCATTAAAGACAACTATCCAGTCCGAAGCCGTTCTGCCGACCAATTGCAGCTGATTTTCCCCCTCTTTAGTATTCAAGTGAGGTTTTTTACTTAATCCCTCGACAAGGACAATAACTGTTTTATCCTGGAATTTTTTGCTTAACTCATCGCTTATTTTTTCCTGCACTGCAAGCAGTTCAATATTTCGATTTTTCTTAACTTCCTGCGGCACATTATCGTTCAGCCGTTTATTAGCCGTCGTCCCCGGCCGAGGTGAGTATTTGAATATGAAACAGTTTTTATATTTTGCCTTTTTGACCAACTCGACTGTTGCCTGAAAGTCCTCTTCCGTTTCGCCCGGAAAGCCAACTATGAAATCACCTGCAATCGCAATCCCCGGCACAATCGCTCTCGCTCTGTCGAGAAGATTCAGATATTGTCCTGTTGTGTAATTGCGATTCATCGCTTTTAGAATTTTGTCAGAGCCGCTCTGCGCCGGCAGATGCAGATAATTACATACTTTCGGTAAATTAGCCATCGCTTGCAAAATTTCGTCAAAAAATTCTTCGGACGGATAGCTGGTAACAAAACGAATCCACTCAACGCCATCTACTTCGCCTGCCATTGAAAGCAAATCAGCCAGGCAATATGTTTTATCTCCGTTTTTGTATTTATATGCGTTCACTCTTTGGCCCAACAGCGTAATCTGTTTTACGCCATCGCCTGCCAATTTTTTAACCTGCTCGATTATGTCGGCAGGCCGGCGTGATACTTCAGGCCCGCGCACGAAAGGCACAATACAATACGTGCAGAAATTATTACAGCCCCGCATCACCCGCACAAACGCTTGATTTGGTATTCGCTTGTCAGCTCTGCTGTATAACGATTCGAACTTCTCCAGCGCATCATTTTTCGGATTTGTCTTTCGGATTTCCCTTGTTACCGCCAAAGATTTCTCTTTTGTTTTCAGAGCTTTTTTTACGAGTTTGGTAATTTGTGGTATCTGCGCCGGCCCGCAGGCAATATCTACCGCTTCGTGTTCAAGCAGTTCAGCCCCAAGCCGTTGTGCCATACAGCCGATTACGCCAACTACCAGTTCAGGCCTGCTCTCTTTGATGTGCTTAAGGTGTCCAAGATGCGAAAATACTTTTTCTTCTGCGTGTTGACGAACCGAGCATGTGTTTATCAGAACCACATCCGCCTCTTCAGCACTGTTAGTTAAGCCAAACCCTGCATCCTTGAGCGCAGCAGTAACCAAAGCTGTATCCAGTTTATTCATCTGGCACCCGTAGGTTCGGATGTGTACTTGCCTGCTCACTTTATCTTGTTATTTGATGTTGTGGCCGATTGTGCGTGCTTTCTTTAAGTATTTTTGTGGCACTTGTTTTTTGGTTATGGTTCCGGACACAACCAGTGTAGCAATGATTTTCTGGCCGCTATATCTGCACATCTCCCGCATTCGTGAAAAGCATGCTCGTGATTGATTAAAGAGCCAGTTCATCGGCCAGATGGTGCTACAAGCGGTTACCAAAATTGCTTTTTTGCCATTAGCGTTTAGAGCAATCGGAAAACCACGAACCTTTTCTCTGATTAAAAAGCCAAACAGTCTTTCAAATAATCTTAGCATCATTGCTGATACATTGGCCCAATGCGTAGGGCTCGCCCAGATTATTACATCGCTTTTCATTATGGCTTGTTGCACTTTTTCGATGTCGTCGCGAATTACGCACCTGCCTTTTTCCTGGCAGGTCATACAACCACGGCAGTCTTTTATTGTCAAATCCGATATGTAGATTGTCTCACAATGGTGGTCGTTTCCTTTTGCACCGGATAGTATTTCGCTGACTACGGTGCTTGTAACTCCGGTTTTACGTGGACTACCAATAATAGCTACTATGTTCATACTTCGCCTCACGTTAGGGATGATATCAGAATAACCAAGTATATGGACGTTCAATTGAAAAGTCAATCCAGCTTATACCAATTGGACTAAGTAAATGCGCTTTTTGACAGACAATCAATTATTGTGTCATGCCTGCGAAAGCAGGCATCCAATACATATATAAACCTATGGATTCC
>QNBZ01000074.1 GCA_003644295.1 Planctomycetota bacterium | reverse complement strand
TTTTGACCTCAGCTGGCGAGAGTGAAGGAAGATATCTGTCACCATTAACAAGACGGTACAACGTGGCTCCACATGCATAAATATCGCTCGCAATCGAGTATTTCTTCCTCTGATGAACTTCAGGTGCTATGTGCAAAATATATGCATAGTCCTTTGTTCCTAATTTTTTAAGGTCAAATCCCCTCGGTATTGCCAGTCCAAAATCAGAAAGTTTTCCCTCAGAGTTGTGACTAATAAGTATGTTCGCAGGCTTAATATCTCTATGCACGATACCTTGAGAATGAGCATGCTCCAAACCTCTAAGAGCATCTATCATGATTCGTTTTGCCCGCGTCAGATCTACATACGCGCCCTTAGCCTCGTCCTCAATACTTCCCTTAGGAAGGTATTCCATTGCAACATAGATTCGACCGTCTGACATCTCGCCAGTTTCCTCTACTCTGACAACATTGGGGTGCTCAGCAGCCTTCAATATCTGGGCCTCGTGGAAGAAATTATCAGGATCCAAAACCTTTGAGCGAGGAATAAGTTTTACAGCACGTTTGACATTTAGTCCGGTATCAAAGGCTAGCCACACTTCTCCAAAGTGACCCGAGCCTAGTCTCTTTATAAAGTCAAAATTAGCTGCCATCAGGTAAGTTCACTCCACGCTGCAAGAATGGCTTCTTGCTGTTTATCTGAGTAACTATCGTAATCTGAAATTAATGAGGTATTCAATGATGTGGCTAAATAATGCGCTCTGCCCTTCAGACCTAAATCTTTCGCAATAGTGCCTTTAGTTTTTTTGCAGACAACCTTTATCCCACAATTTTCAGCAGCGAGGTATACCATGGTTTCGCACTCTATTCTTTCATCGTAAGGCTTACCTCGAAATTGACTTTCATTTTTCTTCATCGCTATCTTTTTAATTCTGTGCTGTTTTAGTAGTGTATCGATCTCTTGCAGCATCCACTTAACGCTTTTCGGTTTAGCGAATCCCTTCGGAAAAAGTATCGTGTTGCAGTCAATAAGCCGTGGCCTCTTCTTAGTACCGCTCAGAATTGCGAAAGTATAATCTCTATTGCTACACCTTATTCCTAAGACATTCATTTCTACCTTACCTCTTTAAGAAAAAATAGGTGCATCCCCTATCTTACTTTCACCCCATACCCTACCCAAAACCGCAATTTCCGTCAATAAATTTCGTGACTCGCATCGAGTCCGCCATAGGCGGAACCGAGTCAGAATTTCGACCATTTGCGCAGGTGGGTAGAAAAAAGTGGTACAAAAACTACTTGTTTTTGTTCATTTTTGCTCAGAAGGCGTGCGTTTTTTGTCAATTTCCGTTAGTTTTGGGTGCATTTTTGCCCATTTTTTCACGTTTTTTTCTTGTCTATCTTACCCAGGCCACGCAAACTAACTTATCAAGCCCCATTTTTAGCTCAAAAACAAACATCCGTCTGAAAGAAATCTCAAAAAATCCTGATTTTCCCACAGATCGGAATTTTTTCGGTTCTCAATTTCAGTTTTTTGGTTGGTGGAATTTCTCTGGATTAAGCCGCAAAGAATTGATAAAACAACAGCAGGAAAAATTAGCTGTGTTATGACAGGGTGGTTATAAATCACAAATGTTAATGAACGAAATGGATTGCAGGGATGGCTGTTTTAGCAGGGATTGACGAAGCTGGTTATGGCCCGATTCTTGGGCCGTTGGTTATATCGTTGAGCGTCTTTTCGCTTCCGAATCATTCTGTGGACGCCGACCTATGGCAAATCCTGAAGAGGAGCGTCGGCGATAAGCGAAAACGGCTTGCTGGTCGGCTTCTCATTACCGACAGTAAAAAGGCATACAGCAGGCAAAAGGGAATCGGACATTTGGAGCGAACAACGCTGGCATGTCTGAAATGCCTCGGCAAAAAGCCGGGGACTTTGAGCGAGCTAATGATGCTGCTGTGCCCGGGCTGCTTGGAGCGATTAAGTGAATATCCCTGGTATCGGCAGGTCGCCAATGAGAAGATTTTAACTGATGAAGCTGATATGGCGATTGCTTCTGCGGTGCTGATGGATGACCTGAAGGCAAATCAGATAGAATTGCTTGCGCTTAAAAGCTGTTGTCTGGACGTTGCGTATTACAATAAAATGGTCTCCGCAGTGAAAAACAAATCCAGCGTTCTTTTTAGCGCAACCTCGCAACTTATAAAGGCAGCTTTTGACAATTCCGCCGATGATGATTTGCAGATTATAATCGACAGGCAAGGTGGACGGGTTCATTATCGTGAAAATTTGCAGTCCGCCATAAGCGAATTTGCGGATATTGAGTTGAAGATTCTCCGTGAGAGCCAGCTAACTAGCAGCTATGAATTGCGGGCTGATGGTAGGCGAATGCGTCTGCACTTTGTGGCTGGCGCCGATGAGCGATTTTTGCCTGTTTCGTTAGCGTCAATGATTAGTAAGTATCTGCGGGAACTTCTGGTCAGCAATATAAACCGCTACTTCGCCGGTTTCTGCGCTGATTTGAGGCCCACCGCAGGGTACTGGAAAGATGGCTTGCGTTTTATCGAGGATTTGAAGAAGAATATCCCTCATACACAGTTCGACAATAATCAGTTAGTTCGCTGCCGATAATTGCCCATCCCAAATTATTGACAGTTTCTCATTGAAATTTGAACTAAAATAGTGTAGAAATGTTGATTATGGCGCGTAATCGCAAAAGAAAGTCGCTGTATGAGGTAATCAGCAAAAGTCAGTATAAGGTCAGCTATGATAAGAGATTAGAACAACTGCATCCGGAAAGCCCGGACAAGGATAAACTGCCCGTAACAAACTTCGATATACCAGCGTCTCAACAGCCGACACAATGGCCGACGAAACCGAGAATTGTGCAGTTTAATACCGGCAGGATTGAAACATCAATGCCGTACCCTCTTGCAATTGCGCTGGTTATGGGTATTGTGCTGCTGGTTCTTGTGGTCTTTCGTCTGGGTCAGAACGCTGGTCTGACCGGTCAAATAGTAACCAATTCGGCTGTAGAGGCAACAAAAAATCAGGAGCAGGCGGTAAAAATAACCCAGGCACCTGAGGCGGTAGAAAAAATAACGCCGTTGCCTGATGCGGTCGAAAAAGTTGAGCCGGCCAGGCCGACGGGCAATAATCGTATTGTGATACAAACACATCGCCTCAGGGCCTACCTTGAGCCGGTAAAGCAGTATTTTGCACAGTTCGGCATAGAAACTGAAATAAGACAAATTGGCGGCATGTATTACCTTGTAACGAAACAAAAGTATAAAAACCCTGAAAAGGTCGGAACAGATGGGTACTACGCAAAAAAGAAAATAGTTGAGCTTGGCGCTAACTACAAGTCGCCGCAGGGCTACGGAACTTTTGGCAAAAAGCCGTTTCACGATGCTTACGGAATGAAATTTGATGATTAGTTTTCGGGAGAAAAGTTGAATGTCTATTGACCGTTCTTTAAAAATCAAAGGTGCCCTCGCCCGGCACCGGAATGTTTTGACGCGGGCAGAACGTATCGAGCAGTTAAAGGATGAGGAGCGATGGTCCGAGGATGACTCTCTGCTGGGTTTGCCGAAAGTCGCTCACCGCAAGAGCCACGCCGGACGTAAAACGGCAGATGAAAAAGCCAAAACTGAAGCTGCCGTCACGGAAGCAACAGCCGAGGCATCTGGAGCCAAAGAAAAGGAAAGCTAAAAAATTCGTAAGAGACACTACTACCTTATGACATTTTAATTTGTGGGTATAAGCGTTTCAGTTTGATGCGGGCATCCTATTGATGTTTGAAAAATTAAATAAACAAACGAAATCCTGCTGCTCCTGCACAAGTGGGCTGCTCCAATTATTTTGCTGCTCTTGTGTGTCTCCTACCTGTATTATTGACCAACTACGGTTCGTTTGTTTAATTTTTCAAAGAGCGATAATATCAACTGCTTATTTCAGTTTTTTGCCATTTACAAAAACGTTAAGCCCGTCAAGACTTTTATTCTTAACAAACTTGCATTTCACTCCATTAGGTTCGCTTATAGTAATATGGAAGTCTTTACCATCAAGTTCCCATTTGACTTCCACTACGCCATTGACCGATGCGGTTTTGCCTTTGGCCCATTTCAAACCACACAATTGAGGACTAACAGTAAAAGCTTTTCCCCCCGGTGCAGCCGGCCTGACACCAAGTATAATCCGATTAAGAAAGTACATCGGTGCAGATGACCATGCGTGGGAATGACTGCGAGTTGGAAACTTCTTGGCGTCCGGCGCCCAGGGACTGTTCGGAAATGTTTCCCAGACTGTTGTCGCTCCAGCTTCGAGCATCGGCAAATAATTGTCATAAATGGACTTTATAATAATCTCATCTGCGCCAATCTTCTCCAGAGCTTCATAAAGATAAAGAATAGCGAACGGCGACCCAACCCTTGTCATATTTTTCTGAGGTTTGATGGTATTGGCTACCACCTGCTCACGAATATTTTCGTTGGCAATATCGTAAAGCACAGAAAGAAAACTTGTGTGCTGACAAGTCTTTTTGCTTGGCATTCCATCAGCATGAATACTGTCAGGGTATGACTTTCTCCTGCTATCCCATAAAGCATTAATCGCCTTAACAAGCCGTGTACGCATATTTTTAAGCCACTTATTGTATTTTTTTTCGCCTATTGCCTTTGCACAAGCCAAAGCAGCATTAATTGCCCCAACCATAAACATACTATTGTGCATCACATTTTCCTGTTCCTGGTCAATGCCGGACCAGTCAAAAAGATTCCACATTTTGGCACTAAAAAGGCCTTCTTTCGTCAGATATTTCTCCGCTCCCTTGAGATTACGAACAACATACTTAAATCTTTTCTTGATAAATATCTTATCGCCAGTGTACCAGTAATGGTCCCAAACACTGATATTCCACAGGAAGCTCCAGACAGGGATAATACAATCCCATGCACTTGGAAGCTGGGCACCAATAATAGGATAACGCTCAAGCGACTGGGCTGCGATGTCAATGCACGAACGAGAAATATCAATCCCGCCAAAAACAGGGTAAGCAAAAAGAGCTTCATTTCTCGCATCACCGACCCAAAGAGTCTGCTCATACAAAGGACAATCAGTAAAAGTATCTTCCATACACAATTTAAGCGTTCTTGCAGAAATGTCCCATATCTGATTAAAGCTTGTATCGCTACAGCTAAAACTGCCAATGTACTCTACAGGATAAGTTGACTCAATGATTTTTAGCTTGCGTATCTTAATAGATTTTTTCTGGTTTCTTAAAATAATATATATATACCTGCCGCTTCGGCGCTTGAACGAAACGAATTTATTTAAGCCGGCTTTTGTGATATAATTCATACCATTCAAGTTTGTGGTAATCTTGTTTGTGTGCTGAATACTACCGTCTTTAGCAATATGCTCAATACCGCTTATCTGTACCTCAACGCCGGCATCAGCAATCAGTTCGAATGCGTAATAGCCAATCCTCTGCTCACCAAGGTCATACACTAATTCCACATCACCATCTTTAGCAGGTTCAACGACAGTCCACTCGCTGTTGTCGTACATAAGGCCATCACGATTTTTCACCAGCCCATCAGCATCACCAACAACTTTACGCTCAGGAAATTTCCAAAAAGGATCTTCCAAAAGCATCTTTTTGCTGGGCAAACACTCAGCATATTCACCAAGAACTTTTCTGAAGGAACGAATGTCATTGACTTTCCTGAACACATCCTTGATAAACTTTTTATATCCCGTTATCTTTTCCTGTAATTCGGGATGAACCTGTGTATTCCAATTCCAGTTTATGTCATCACAAACAAAAGAGAATTTTTCAAGTCTGATAAAACTCCATGGATTTTCGTATTTAACATTAAGAGGATTCTTCAGACTATACTTTTCTGAACAGACAACCCGAATACTTCTCTCTTTTGCATGGTATTCCGGCTGGTGAGTTTCCGGAAGACTTTTAATAAAACTAAGGAGCAAATGCCGACCCGGCTCAAGAATATATTTGCCGTTTGTCTCGCTTCTGCCGCCGATTGTAATCTTTAGATTACCGCCTTTAGCTTTAAGAACGCACTTTTTGCTAACTTTGATGATTGTCGCAAAGCCACAGGCCGCACCGGTAAAAGAATGAGCTTCAATAACACCAGGAAATAACAAACGAGCTGCTGGAAAAGAATAATTCTCTCCCTGGCAGTTGACAATTGAAGCTCCCATAAAACGCTTAAAGTTCACTGGCTCTTTTGTCAGCAGTTTAACACTTCTTGCCGTCAAATCTTTCCATGGGCCGCCATCGGCATCAAATAACTCTGCTGCCTTACTAAAACTCTCTTTGCTTTCAAGCCGGGCATCGTAGTACTCATAAGGCCCCTGCTGAACGCTGAGCTTTGGAGTGTTCTGAATAAGACCGTGCAGTGCAGAAACTTGCCAACTGGAATCTGATATAACAGTTTTCACCGCACCTTTGTTCAGCCGGATATCGAACTGAACAAGAAGGCCGGCCTGCTGACAGACTCTATGAAAATCCCCACAACCATAATAACGTGCAACAATCTCAATGTTATTATCGCCTTGCCGCAAATAAGAAGTTACATCAATAACATCATATCTGTAATGATTTGGCCACCCACGAGCAGGACCGTCGTTAATCCATTGCCCATTAATGTAGAGCCGGTAAAAACTATCGGCTGTTACATAAGCAGTTGCTTGTGTAAA
>QNBZ01000073.1 GCA_003644295.1 Planctomycetota bacterium | reverse complement strand
TGGACTAAGTAAATGCGCTTTTTGACAGACAATCAATTATTGTGTCATGCCTGCGAAAGCAGGCATCCAATACATATATAAACCTATGGATTCCCGCTTTCGCGGGAATGACAGGGCGCAAAAGTTAACTCCAATTGGTATCACACTTGCCAGCCGACTTGTCCACCGTAGCTTTGGCGAAGGCAAATTCAAAAGGCACAAATTGCTCAGTCGCAGGGACTTCTGACGGAGAGCAGGCAGGTGGGGCTAAATACTGACAACTAAATACTAATGACTAATTGTGTACCAGTTGGCTTCGAGGCCTTTGTGCTTTATAAGGATTCGCAAATCATTAACATCAATTACGCCATCCGTATTGATGTCGCCAAGCAGGCAGCTATCAGGCGACTTAATACTTGTTATCAAATTGTCAGAAAGGATGGTAAAATCCAAATCGTTGACGATGCCATCTGCGTTTAAGTCATACCAGAAAATATTATCGCTGTCAGGTGCTTCGCTTGTCTTCCATGCCAAGCCGTATAGCTGCGTTACAAAGTTAGACGTATCACTGTATGAGACTGCAATTTCATAATTAGTATAGTTGGCATCTGCTCGGCAGTAAATATGCTCAATGTTGTCGGTGTTGCTGTCGCTGTAATCGAGCAGATAATCATTGTTTGGGTCGTTTGAATCAACCGCCCAGAGTTCGAGACGAAGGTTAGCATCTTTCTCGTGCATCGGCTCGAAAGGATAAACATTATTGTAGTGCCTGTTCCAGACCAACGTGGCGGTAATGAATTTGTCAGCTGGTTCTGTGAGGGTAATTTTGTAAATACTCTCAGGAACCTGTTCTGTTTGCAGCAGATTATTGTCCCAGCCGACTGTTGAGACATTGTTCGGCTCGCTTCGTCCGGCAACCAATTGTTGATAAGCGCCTGTGGCATTCAGCATTCCAGCTCCCTGAATGTAGTCCAGTGGTGCAACGTGGTCATCATCTTTTTGGACTCGGCCCTTGTGCCAGTATGGCAGTTTGGTTGCGGAATTGAGCAGGATGGCCTTGATTACACAATTACCACCATCCGGCGAAACGGCTAAAGCCAGGTTTGGGTCCTGTTTGGCTTTTTGAACGAGCAGGCCGATTGTACCTGCAACAGTCGGCGTTGAAAAGCTCGACCAGTTGCCGGTCGGCTGATAGCTGTTCGGCGCATTGAAATCGGCGGCGAGCAAATTGCCGGGGGCAACAATGTCCGGCTTGCACCGTCCATCTGCGGTTGGGCCGAAACTCGAATGCTCCGGATACGCCAATGAGAAATGCGCCAGATTGGTCGCCGGATTTTTTGTCCTTACAGAATCAACTACGCCGACGCCGATGACGTTCGCCCCCGCCGCAGGGTAAAGAACTGGGTCATAAGCATTTGAGCCGTTGCCTATGCCAGCTACGATGATAAGGCCATAATGTTCAGCCATCGCTTCAATCCCTCTTGTCCACCAATCTTCAAACTGACTGCCAATGCTGACAGTTACAATATCTGCGTCAGGCGGGCAGAACTGGAACACGTTGTTAGTTAAGAAATGCCAAAATTCGTAGATGTCGGCCTGTGCCTGCGGTGCTGCGCCTTGATAATAAAATTTACCCAATTGCTGATTAAATGCGTTAGCATCCTCGCCGAGCAGTATTGAGCATATAGCTGTTGAGTGAGGAGAAAGTCCAGCCAGAGCTTCGTGTTCATCGCAGAAACTTATTCGGCTGGTCTTTAAGCAGTTGTGCTCGGTATTCGGTCGGTAATCATTTTGTGGTTCGCCATTGATATAAGTAATGCTTCGACAGATGACGGCGAATTTGACGCCGGAGCCGGTTAAAGAAGGGGCTGTCTGCCTCAACGCATAAACCCCGATACTGTCCAGCCCTTGCGGTTGCAGCGTCTTTTGTATCGACTTATTTTCGCTTTGGGCAGCGGCACTTGTGAGTATAGATATTGCCGCCACGCAGCCAATCAGGTATAAGCCAAATAGTTTTTTGATATGCCGAGCCATTCCCTCGCTCCGGTAGTGATTAAAACTAGGGGGGTACAAAACACCTCCCCAACTTATTTCTGTTATGATACCATAAAACGCCCCTGTTTTTCAAGTAAATTATCCGGCTAATGCAAGCTGCGCATCATTTCCAGCATTAGAGCCAAAGTGGGCAAAAGCAGCGATTTTAATACTGTTATAAAGCCAATTATCGGACAAAGGGTGAGCGTTTGCCTGGGATGCCGGCTCATAGCCGGGACGGCGAAAACTATTCACAAGAATGGGTAGTCTGTGGTGCATTTGCCTGAAAAATCCTGATTACGCAAATTTAACCTGCAACCAATTCTGGTTTGTTGCCGATATATATGCTTAATAGCGCAAACTAACCGATTTTGTTTTTTGGAACGGGATATTGTCGTGAATGAGGTAATGATACTATATGGGGACAAGCCGGGAAGAATCCTGCAAGCTGTTGTTGAAAACAGGATACCAATCGTTATGTCCTATTTAGCCAACCAGAGATGGCGTGTTGTAAGGGTGCTGCCGGTTGGGATTGAAGATAATCGCTTTGTGGTTAAAATTTCACCACAAAAAAAAGCACATCCGGTAAATGTGCAGACTGGTCAGTCGGTCGGCATATCGTTCAGGTACGGATATGGCAATGGGTATGATAAGTTTATTTTTGGCGCAACTGTGGCAGGTTTTGAATCGTCAACAAGTCAGGGGGTGGATGCGATAGTGCTGGCAGTACCGGAACAGATTGAACTGGTACAAAGAAGAAGTTACCTGCGTGTTGAGGTTCCGAAATCACTGGATGTAAAGGTACAATTGCGGCATCGTTATTATACATCCGGCAGAGGACTGGCAACTGCCGAAGTCCATCAGAACTGGCGAGGAACACTTGTTGACATCTCCGCCGGCGGTATGCAAATCGCTATTGACGCCGCACAAACATCCGACTTCAAGAAGGGCCAATCCCTTGGGCTGCGATTTACTCCTATGCCTTATGAAACGCCATTGATGTTCAGCGCACAGGTCAGAAACATTCTGCCGACGGCGGATGACAGAAGCGTTTGCCTCGGCCTGCAAATGGTTGGTCTGGAAGCAAGTCCGGAAGGTCGGCTGATTCTACAGCGGCTGTGCTGCATTGTTGACCAGTATTACCAGATGAACCAGACGTGTTGCGCCGCCGTGCCAACTACGGCTAAACCAAAGAACCCGTAAGAATAACAGCGCTCAATCCAATTCCAGATAAATTCTTGCCTTTATCCGGCTTAACTGCTATACTTCGATTAACATTTGGGCTTATTCTTGCTAAAGGTCCGACATTATGAAAGTAATTTTAAGTTCAGAACAAATCAAGCGGACTCTCGATGATTTGGCAAACCGTATAATTTCCGAAACGTCAGACGAATTTGATATTGCCGTAATCGGTATTCGCAGCAGAGGAGAGATTCTCGCCAAGAGATTGTCGAGACGATTATCGAAAAAGCGGGGCAAAGATATTCCTTATGGAACTCTGGATATAACGCTCTACCGCGACGACTTGAACTCACCTCAGGGCGGTAATCAGCCACAGGTGCGAACCACCGAAATCGGCTTTGATATAGATAATAAAATCATTATTCTGGTTGATGACGTTCTATATACGGGGCGCTCGACACGGGCGGCGATGGATGCCCTTGTAGATTTGGGCAGACCAAAGGCAATCAAACTGGCGGTTCTTGTTGACCGGCTCGGCAGGGAGTTTCCAATACAGGCCGATTACGCCGGCATAAAAAGCGATGCTGCGCCTGTCAAATCAGTGCAGGTCAATCTTGTTGAATCGGATGGAAAAGACGAGGTCATTGTTGAATAGAAGAAGTAAAAAATTCAAATGGCAGCGAAAGCATCTGCTTGGGCTTCGTGATTTGAGCGCTGAAGAAATTACTTATATTCTCGATACAGCCAAAGGTTTTGAACAGGTAAGCAAGCGGTCTGTAAAAAAGGCCCCACCCCTGCGCGGCAAGGTTGTCTGCAATCTGTTTTTTGAAGACAGCACACGGACACGAAACAGCTTTGCCCTGGCTGCCAGCCGATTAAGCGCAGACATCATAGAGTTCACAAAAAAGAGCAGCTCTGTCAGTAAGGGCGAAACGCTTTTGGATACCGCCAAGAATCTGGAGGCGATGGGGATTGATATTGTTGTGATTCGACACAGCGCCGGCGGTGCGCCGAAATTTTTGAGCAGGAGTATCAATGCCTGCGTCGTCAATGCCGGCGATGGTTTCTGTGAGCATCCCACGCAGGGTCTTCTCGATATTTATACCATTCGCAAAATCAAAGGGACTCTCGAAGGTTTGAAAATAGCAATCGTCGGCGATATTGCGCATTCACGCGTTGCCCGCAGCAATATATGGGCGATGAGCAAACTGGGCGCCGAGGTCATACTTGTCGGCCCGCCGACGCTTATGCCGGCACAGGTAAGCCGGCTGCCGGTCAGCGTAAGCTACACGCTCGATGAGGTTATCGAAAAGGTTGACGTGATAAATATGCTGCGGATTCAGTTTGAACGGCTCGGCGGCAATCCGTTTCCTTCGGTACGGGAATACTCGCATTACTTTGGCCTGACCGTTGAGCGTATGAAAAGGGCAAAGCCGGACATTCTGGTTATGCACCCTGGGCCGATTAACAGAGGCCTTGAGATAGAAAGCGAAGTTGCCGACGGCCCGAACAGCGTTATCCTCGAACAGGTAACCAACGGCTTGGCCGTGAGAATGGCAGTACTGTTTCTGGTCAATCAGGCAGCAGCACAATGGAAATGATTAGTGATAAATGATTAGTGATAAATGATTAGTGATTATTGTTCTACGGATTATGAATTCTGAACTTCTAATAAAAAACGGGCGGGTGATAGACCCTGCAAACGGCGTCGATAAAAAGTGCGATGTGCTTATAGTCGATGGCAATATCGCCGAAGTCGCAGAAGAAATTCAAAATTCAAAATTCAAAATTCAAAATTGCAAAACGGTTATTGACGCCGCCGGTAAATTGGTTGTGCCGGGGCTGATTGATATTCACGTTCACTTCCGCGAGCCGGGCGATGAAGAGGAAGAAACAATAGCAAGCGGCTCAGCAGCGGCAGTGGCGGGCGGCTTTACTTCGGTTGTGTGTATGCCGAACACTAACCCGCCTATCGAAAATGAAACCGATGTCGAATACATCCACCGAAAGGGTAGGCAGGCGAGAAAAACCCACGTCTATACGATGGGTGCTATCACAAAGAAAAGAGAAGGCGTTGAGCTTGCGGAGATGGGGCTGATGGCCGAGGCCGGCGCCGTGGGTTTTACCGATGACGGCAACGGAGTTCAGGACCCGGCTGTTATGTTGCGGGCGCTGAAATATGCCACTATGTTTGACGTGGTGATAGCCCAGCACTGCCAGGATAACGGCTTTGCCGGCGATGGCGTGATGAACGCCGGCTTTCACTCAACCATACTCGGCCTGCCGGGGATAGATGCGCTGGCCGAAGAAGCAATGCTCTGGCGTGATATTCAACTGGTTAAGAAAACAAACATTCGCTACCACGCCCAGCATATATCAACAGCCGGCTCTGTCGAACTGATAAGAGCGGCGAAGAAGAATTCCTTGCCGATTACCTGCGAAGTAACGCCGCACCATTTGCTTTTGACCGAGCAGCGCTGTGCCGAATATGACACCAACTACAAGGTGAACCCGCCACTGCGAACGGAGCGGGATATTGAGGCACTAAAAGAGGCAATAGCGGAAGGGCTGGTTGGCGCTTTGGCAACTGACCACGCTCCGCATCTTCAAAGCGAAAAGGAGCTGGAGTTTTTAGCCGCTCCTTTCGGTATAGCGTCTCTTGAATGCGCATTGGGCCTTTATGTCAAGGCGTTATTAGAGCCGGGCGTTCTAGATTGGCCTGGGTTAATCAGACTAATGACAGAAAAGCCGGCTAATATAATCGGCGTTGATAAAGGAACGCTTGGCAAAGGTAAACAGGCCGACGTTACAATCATTGACCCGGACGCCGAGTACGAGATTGACGTGAACAAGTTTCGCTCCAAAAGCCGAAACTGTCCCTACCACGGCTGGACGGTAAAGGGCAAAGTCGAAAAGACAATAGTCGGCGGAGAGATAAGATTTGAAGCATAAAACCCAATAGTTCATAGCTGTTAGCTCATAGACTCTGCTATGCGCAGCACTTCGCAGAGCACAACAATGAACTACGAACAATGAACTACGAACTATGATAATCATTGACGGTTATAATCTGCTGTGGTCAATTCAAAGCAGGAGTGAAGACCTCGAGTCAATCAGCGATGTTCAATTGTGCTGTATTGTGAGCAGGTACTTGAAGCTAACCAATGAGAAGGGACAAATTATATTCGACGGTATCGGCCCACCGGATAAAAGCCGCTTTTATAACATAAGAAATCTGGAGGTCTTTTTTGTTGGTTTTAATACCGATGCTGATACGGTTATTGAAACCAGAATAATGGCAAGCACTGCGCCAAAAGGATTAACCATTGTCAGTAGCGACCGAAGGATACAAAAAGCAGCTTGGGCAAGGAAAGCAACATCAATAAAGTCAGAAACATTCTGGGACAACCTTCAGAAACTATTGAGCAGGAAAAAAACGGCAAGCGAACCAGCGGCAAAACGCATTGGGCTGAACGAAAGCGAAACTGAGCAGTGGCTTAAATTTTTCGGTCTTGAACAGTAAAAAGGGCTTGC
>QNBZ01000072.1 GCA_003644295.1 Planctomycetota bacterium | reverse complement strand
TAGTTAACTTGACTGACTTTTTAGTTGTCATTTTAACTGTGAGATTCTTCACTACGTTCAGAATGACAGGGCCTGTATGTTTTTACTATAGCAACATTTATACAAAAGTCAGTCAAGTTGAGTAACTTTAGGCATTTTCAACTTCTTTCTGTCAGTGCCACTGCTGATGCGATTGCGAAATTCGCCGTATGTGTAATGCTTACGCTGATATGTTTAATGCCGAGCCGCTCGGCGATTTTCTCGACCTCGCCGCTGATAGCAACCTCCGGCTGGCCCATCGGATTATTTACTATTTCGATATCCGTCCAAGCGATTTTGCCGCGCCAGCCGGTCCCGAGCAGTTTAAGAATAGCTTCCTTGGCCGCAAAACGCCCGGCTAATTTCTCCATCCGGTTTTTGTTCGCCTGCGAATAGGCCTGCTCGGCAGCGGTAAAAATCCTGTTCAAGAATCGTTCACCGTGCCGCTGTACCATTTCTTCTATTCGTGGAAAATCAACAAGGTCTATTCCGTTTAATAATTTTGACATTCGATATTCCTTGTTGGATGTTGGATGTTCATAATATCGAATAACCAATCATTGATTACACAGTTGGTAGATTTTTTTCAGGCAGAACTCTACAAATTTATTCTTATCGTTAAGCGCTGCCTGGCCGGCAAGTTTGGTACTGATTTCGTCCACGGCCCGGCTGCGCCGCTCGAAAATAATTCTGGCTTTTACTTCTTTCTGCACCTTCTCAAACGGCTCAATGCTTTTCGGCTGCTTTTCGAGAAGCTTCATTATGAAGATATGCCCGCCCGCTATAATCGGCCCTGCGAGTTGTCCCGGCTCGATTTGCTCTGCTTCGGCTGCAAGAACGTCATAAGGTTCTGCCAGCGAGTCGGGATTTATAGGTTTCCACAATCCGCCTTCCGCTGCCCGATAGCCGTTCGAATACTGCTTTGCCAGTTGGCTGAAATTTTCGCCTGCCCGCAAGCGACTCATCAGCTCGTTGGCCAATTCCACGGCCTGTTCGAGCCGGCTGCGATTAGGGTCGGCAACCCGCAGCTTCGCCGCTTCAATATCAATCAGTTGAAACCTCAACGTCGCCGGCGTAACAAAAGATTCACTTTTTATTTCGTCGTATTTATTTATCAATTCGCTATATGTAACAGCTTTTTTCTTGGGCATTTTCGACGCTATGTAGGACTGGCAAAGAACTATTCTTTTCTGATATTCTTTGAAGTCGGCCCAGTCCATTCCCATCTTTTTCAGGGCCTGTTCAGCCCTGGCATAATCACCCTCGAAGCCAACCACAAATTTTCTCACTTCCGCTTCCGCTGCCTTTTCAACGGCTTCGTCAATATGCTCACCGGCTTCTTGCCTGGCCTTTTGATAAAGCAGGATATTGGACACTTTGGACATAAGTAGCCGTTCAATGTCAGGCCTGGCCTGTATTTTGAACCGCTCATAATTACTTCCTTGCGCAATCGGCCTGAAATGTTCTATTAACTGCTCGGTTATTATTTCATCAGCGGTTACGGTTTCATCGCCCACCGCCAGGGTAAAGCCGCCGGATGCGTCCGGCAGGCCGACTCTCTGTGGAAGTGGGAACTGCGCCATCTCTTCTTTGGTGAACCTCGGCTTATCACCATTGCCGCCACAGCCCGTTATCAACAAAGCCACCAATACCACCAGAGAAAAGCGCTTGCGCATAGACCAATCTCCTATTCATTAACTCGGAACGAAAAGTTATTATATGCCATTCTGTGAAGTGATGCCAAAGATTTTTCGCAGAACGTTCATCAGGGTTGCCAGCTCGAAATAACTCTTCGGCAAGCCGAAGCGGCAATGCTTTTTGTGCCATAGCTGCTTACCTTTTCGTCATTCTGGGCTACGACTTGTCGGGAGTTGAGAACAACTCAACGTCAACCGGTTCTGTCGGCGGGGGAGGGTCAGCAGCTATTAACTCTTTGCCGAGACGGAAGGCCTCCTTAATCGCTGAAGGATGCTTCTTAATCTGGCCGAGACGCTCAATATTATTGACAAACAGATTGGCCGTGTAATTCATATCCAGAACGTCAAGGTAATACTTCATCGTCATCCGAACCGGCTCAAACATCCTTGTACTCTTCGAGCCGCCCACGGCGATGACCATCGCCCGCCGGTCGCTGCCGGCGGTGATGAGCGGCTTTTTGAGGACGTACTTATGCGCCCAAAGACACTGGCAGCGGTCGATAAGCACTTTTGCCTGTGCTGGAACCGTCATAAAAAATATCGGCGTTGCGAAAATCAGCCGGGAGGCGCCAAGCATTTTTGCCAAAAGCGGCTGGTAGTCATCTTCAAGTTCACACCTGCCGGTCTTGCGGCACAGGTCGCACTCAATACACGCGGCAATGTTCAAATCGCACAAGCGAACATACTCAACGTTTGCCCCCGCTGCTGCGGCCCCTGCCAGAGCTTGCCGCAAAAGTATGTCGCTGTTGCCGTCCGCTCTGGGACTTGCGGAAATTCCAAGTGCTTTCACAATCATCAGGTGAACAAGGTAACCGCACAGCCCATAAAAAGCAATAATAAAAGCATCCATTTGCATATCATACTTTAATATGGTATAGTCAAAATAAATGGAAACTGCGGAATTAAAATCAGCTATATCTACCTTGTTGGCCCGGATTGAAAAAATCCGGGACTGGCTTTGACCTGCCAGACAAGAAAGCCGTCCTGCAAAAACTCGAAAAAGAGATGTCCAAAACAGAATTCTGGGACAATCCCGACACGGCTCAATCGGTAGTATCTCAATTAAGCGCACTTAAATCGGTTGTTGAGCCGGCTGAAGATATCAGTCGCAAGACCAACGATTTGGCTGAACTCTTTGAGTTGGCTGAAGCTGAAGCAGATGAAGAAACATTAAAACAATTAGAAGACGACCTGGCTGACTTAACAAAACAGTGCGAACAAATCGAACTGGCGGGCTTGCTGTCCGGGCCGAACGATATGAAAAACTGCTTCTTCAGTATTCACGCAGGAGCCGGCGGTACGGAAAGCTGCGACTGGGCAAATATGCTGTTGCGGATGTACAGCAGATACTTCGAGGCGAACAGATACAAATATCAGGAGCTTGACATCACCCCAGGCGAAGAGGTCGGAATCAGGTCGATAACGCTGCGGGTCAGCGGCGTTTTTGCCTTCGGAAAACTATCCTGCGAGACCGGGGTGCATCGGCTTGTACGGATAAGTCCGTTCGATTCACAGAGCCGACGGCATACCAGCTTCGCTGCGGTGGATTGCATCCCCGAATTCGACGACGATATTGATATCGAAATAGACGATGACGATTTGCGAATCGATTTTTACCGGGCCAGCGGGGCCGGCGGCCAGCACGTAAATAAAACAAGCTCGGCGGTACGAATTACGCATCTGCCCAGCGGTATAGTAGTGCAGTGCCAAAACGAAAGAAGCCAGCACAAAAACAGAGCGCAGGCGATGAAGGTTCTCAAAGCGCGGCTGTATATGCTCGAGCAGCAAAAACGCGATGCCGAAGTGGCAAAACTGTACGGCGATAAGGGTGAAATCGCATGGGGAAACCAGATACGAAGCTATGTGATGCAGCCATACCAGATGGTCAAGGACCATCGAACCAATTTTCAGACAGGTAATGTTACAGCGGTATTAGATGGAGAGCTTGACGGGTTTATCGAAAGTTACCTGCGTCATCGGGCAAAACAGAAGTCAGAAGACAGAAGTAAATAAGGGTAAGAAAAATGAAAGAAATTATTAACGTGGAAATGAAGGCGAGAAAGGTTGAGTTCAGCAGGTGCAAGGCGGACATGTTGTGCGTAGGGCTGTTCTCAGACGCCAAAGGATTAGACAAACTGAACGCAGAGCTCAACGGCAAGCTCGAAGGAGCGATTGAGCGGGTAATAAAGTTAGGCGATTTCAAAGGCAAAGAAGGAACTATCGCTATCATCTACGGCAGCGGCAACATAGGTGCGAGGAGAGTTATGCTGGTCGGATTAGGCGAAAAGAAAAAAGCGACTCTCGAGACGATTCGCAAGGCGTCGGCTAACGCAGCTAATAAGGCGGTGGCAATGAAAATACGAAATATCGCTCTTGCGATGCACAGGGCATTCGGCGCCAGATTCGACTTGAGTACGGCTGGTCGGGTTTGTGCAGAAGGGGTCTATTTCGGCGGCTATCGCTATGATGAGTTTGTAACCGAAAGCGAAAACGGGCGATTGGATTCGCTCGAAGTTGAATTGATTGACTCCGACCCGGCGAAGGTAAGGAAATTAAACAAAGGACTTTTGAGCGGAGTTGTTATCGGTAAAGCGCAGAGTTACGCCCGCACGCTGGCGAATCGGCCAGGCAATGTAATGAATCCGCCGGAACTTGCGGCGGCGGCGAAAAAAATGGCGAAAGAAACCGCGGGAATTAGCTGTACAGTTTTTGACGAGAAGCAATTAGCTGCTAAAGGTATGGGCGGTATATTAGCGGTTGGTTCCGGCTCGCAGAATAAGCCGAGATTTATCGTTTTGAAATACAGCCCGGCAAGTAAAGCAGCGAGCGCAAAGCCCACAATTGCCATAGTCGGCAAGGCGATAACGTTCGATTCAGGCGGAATAAGCATTAAGCCGTCGGCAAAAATGGAGCAGATGAAGCTGGACAAGTCCGGCGGTATCGCAGTGCTGGCGACAATGAAAGCTGCGGCGGAATTGAAACTGCCGCTCAACGTTTATGGAATTATACCTGCAGCGGAAAATCTGCCGAGTGGAACGAGCTATCGGCCCGGCGATATTATCACAACCTTTAGCGGCAAAACCGTTGAGGTACAGAATACCGACGCTGAGGGCAGGATGGTACTGTGCGACGGGCTCAGCTATGCGGCCAGGCAGAACTGCGATATTATTATCGATATAGCGACACTGACCGGAGCGTGTATGGTCGCTCTCGGCAAACATAAAGCAGGGCTGATGGGCAATGATGAGAAGCTAATAAAGCAATTGCAGAGAGCAGCGAATGAAAGCGGCGAAAAACTCTGGCATATGCCGAGTGGCGATGAATACGCAGAAGAGATGAAAAGCAAAATAGCTGACCTGAAAAATATCGGTGGTAAGTGGGGCGGCGCCTGCACCGCAGCGGCATTCCTGAGACAATTCACAGAAGATAAAAAGTGGGCGCATCTGGATATTGCAGGAGTGGATATGTTCGAGAAGCCGAGCGAATTTTCAGCGGAGGGCTCAAGCGGGTTCGGCGTACGGCTGCTGACGACATATCTAATGAATGCAGCAAAAAAGAAGTAAGAGGCAAGAAGTCAGAATTCAGAATATAGAGCAGGAACTATGAGCGCAAAAAACAAAACAGTAGATAGCAAAAGAATCGAGAGAGCGGTCAGGGAAATACTTTTAGCTGTCGGTGAAGATGCCCAGCGGGAAGGACTAAAACATACGCCACAGCGGGTTGCAAATATGTACGCCGAGTTGTTGGCCGGTATGCGCGAGGACCCTAAACAGCACATCAAGAGCATCTTCAACGAAAATTATGATGAGATAGTTTTGTTGCGTAACATACCTTTTCACAGTGTCTGCGAGCATCATCTTATGCCGTTTATCGGTTCAGCTAATGTTGCCTATTTGCCGGCTGGGGTAGTGCTTGGCGTCAGCAAACTGGCACGGATTGTGGATTGCTTCGCCCACCGATTACAGGTTCAGGAACGACTTACCGACCAGATAGCCGACTTCATTATGAATAACTTAAAGCCGCAGGGCGTCGCAGTAGTGCTGGAAGCTTCGCATAGCTGTATGAGCATTCGCGGCGTTAAAAAGCCCGGCTCGGTGATGGTTACGTCATCGCTTCGGGGGATATTCAAGAAAGACTCAAGGAGCCGAAACGAAGTTATGACGCTGATGCACAAGTAAAAGTAAAAAGATACTCGTTCCTCGATGTTCGATGCTTGTAATTGGTGATTGGGCTTTGTTGAAAATATGCCATTTCGAGCGCAGCAGAGCCGAGCAGCGTAAGCTGCCGGTTAAAAATCGCAATTAGTGGATGTCGATATGCACAAATTAGCCAGAAAGGTACGGTTCTCGATAAATCCGTTTTTGGATTCGGATGCGGAAGGGTTTAATTCTTATGCGTCAAAGCCGGCGGGCAATGGGCTGGCAATGTTTTTTGAATTGGGCGTGAAACTGACCGGCGATGTTGAGCCAGCTACGGGTTTTGTCGTCAACGTAACTGATATTGACAAAAACGTTCTGGAATATGTTGTGCCAATTTTTGCCGAGCGGATAAAAAAGTATTTTCGGCAGAGTAAGCACATCGGATTTCTGCAAATAGCTGAACTTCTAAAATCCGGCTGGGGACAACTGGAAAAAAAATTAAGCACGGAGAACTCGGCGGCGAAGTTAAGTGAATTGAGTTTGAACCTTAATCCTTTTAGAAAAGTTGCAGTCAACTGCGAGGATTGTGAGATGATTTATTTCAGCGAAAAATTTGAGTTTGCTGCGATGCACAAGCTCTGGAACGACGATTTTTCAGATGAACGTAATCTGAAGGTTTTCGGCAGGTGCGCAAATCCAGCCGGCCACGGCCATAACTACGTTGTCGATGTTACGGTAAAGATGCCAACGAGCAATGATGGTTTTCGCATCGGCGATTTTGAAAGAATAGTCGATAACGAATTTATCAAGCTGGTTGACCATAAGAACCTGAATCTTGATGTTGTGGAGTTTCAGCGGAAAAACCCAACGGTAGAAAATATTGCTGCGCTTGCGTGGGATAAACTGGC
>QNBZ01000071.1 GCA_003644295.1 Planctomycetota bacterium | reverse complement strand
GTATGTAGATTATCTGCTGAAGCTGCATAAACTCCAAGGGGGGTTGTTAAACCGGCTTCGCAAAGAAATCTCGTAAAAACTGTAGAGTTACCACCCCCTGCCCTGAGCGTAGCCGAATGGGTGTGTGCAGGGTTAATTGGTTATAGCCCCCAAATTTATTTGGGGGTTATCGTTTTGTTTAGCCCTCGTCCTGTAGGTTGAACCGGAGGTTTTCAACAAAGCATTTGAAAACGTCAACAGGAGTATTGAAACTCAAGTGTGTGCGGAAGTTTTTCAAGCGGGCAGCCGGCACACTTTGCCTTCGGCCTGCAAAATTCCTTGCCGAGCTTCACCAACAACGCATGGTACTCGTTAAATAATTTTGTATCCGGCGGCAGGTTCGACTGGAATAGCTGTCTCAACTGCTCGTAATCGGCGTCCGGCTCGATTAGCTCGTGTCGAGTTGCTATTCGGGCGGTGTAGGCGTCAATTACGAAAACGTCCCTGTCAAAAGCGTAAAGTAAAATCGAATCTGCGGTCTCCCGGCCAATGCCATTTACGGCTAAAAGCTCTTCTCGCAACCGGCTGGTATTTACCTGTTCAATGTTCGTTAGTTGGCCGGCGTAATTCTCGAAAAGCCAGTCCAGAAAATTCTTCAGGCGTTTCGCTTTTATATTGAAATACCCGGCTGGACGGATAAGCTCGGCGAGTTTCGAGACGTCAAGCCGGTGCAGATTCTCGGCGGTCAGGCAATCTGCCGACCTTAAATTGGCTATCGCCTTCTCGACGTTGGTCCAGTTTGTATTCTGGGTAAGGATAGCACCGGTAATGATTTCAAATCGTGTTTGTCCCGGCCACCAGTGTTGAGGGCCGAAGCTGTCGAAAAGCAGTTGATAAATTTCGGTTAGCTGTTCGGTTATCATTTCGTATTGTCGTTGTTAAAAATCAGACGGTCCGGCTGTTGTAATTTCGGCTCGTTTGGAGTACACTCCAGAAAAATTATTGATGTTTCATAATGCTATGTAGAAAACACTGTTGATTGTCATTTCGGGCGAGCCGAAGGCGAGCCGAGAAATCTGTTTTTTAATAGATTTCTCCACTTCGGTCGAAATGACTTCCGGTCTTTTCTACAAAGCATATTCAAAGGTCAATAAAAGGCGAATATGCCAAAAGAAAAACAAGGATGAAAGATAAATACAGATACAGCACAAGTCAATTATTTAATTTTGCACAAAACTCTTATCTCGAGAGGACTTCCCGACCGATTTACGCCGTGGTTTTTCTGCTGCCGTTTATCGTCTTCTATGAATTAGGAACGATTTTGATAAACACCGATTTGCTGAAACACTACTGGCAGGGGCGTGTGGTAGCGTTCTCGTGGGTGCAGGAATTTTTTGTGTACATCGGCCTGGGCAGCAAGTTTGCGTGGGTGGCAACTCCTCTGGCGGTCGTGGTGATTTTGATGTCTTTACAATTAGCGTCGCGCAAGTCGTGGCGTTTCCGGCCCGGCGACGTTTGGCCGATGGTTGTTGAGTGCATTTTTCTTGCAGTACCGCTGATTGTTTTGAGTATGTTCCTAAACGGCTCAGTGCAGCATCAAGATGACATCGGCCAACTCGTCCACACTGCGACGAGCTGCTCTTCGGTTACAAACGATGGTTCGCCAACGATGATGGAGCGTAACGGCGACGACGGCAAATGGCAGGGGCTGGTGGCTAATATCATTACCGGTATAGGGGCGGGGATTTATGAAGAACTTATCTTTCGACTGATTTTAATCTGCGTTCTAATGCTGCTGTTTCAGGACCTTCTGCAGTTCAGTCATAAAAACTCGATTATATTTTCGGTGCTTGCTTCGGCGGCGCTGTTCAGCGCACATCATCATATAGTATATCTGGGCGGGCAATTTATCCAAAACTCTCCGTTCAACTTGACGGAGTTTGTCTTTCGAACAATCGCAGGCGTTTATTTCGCTGTTCTCTTCGCAATTCGCGGGTTCGGCATTACAGCCGGCGCTCACGGATTCTACGATATTATCACTGCGGTTTATATCTTCTTCGCCAGGCAATAAAAATCTGCCGGCGAACAGAACTTTTCCTGATTTTTTCAAAAAAACTTTGCAGCCATTACTCTTTTAGTCTGCGTAGCTTGTAAAATAATCGTCCCATAAGTGCCATAATCGGCCTTATCAATACTGATATTACACTTGAATAGGGTATGGCAATTTTTGTATAATGGGGGTGAAGTCATCAGAAGAGTTAGGACTTTTTGGGAAGTAATTATGGAATCACCGCAAATCAACGTAGCTATCGACGAGTTGACTTTTAGTTTATTCCAGAGGCCCCTGCACCCGGAGCTTTTTCAAATTTATGCTAAACGACAATTAAAAACCGGCAAGTATGAAGCGGACATCTGGGTTACCGGCTGCACTCATGTTGTCAGCGTCTTTGCAGGAAACGTTTGTCTGAGCGAGGTAATAAGCGCACCGGGCCAGATGCTGCCGAAGCGAGGTCTGATTGAGCGTTTTCAATTCCGCGGCCCACGCTCTCACAAATGCACTCTGAGCCGGGGGGTAAGCTATATGACCGATTTTCAGGTCGAGAGGATGAGTCCTAATCTGTATCGACAAAGCCATATCGACCTCGAGCGCTTCGCACGAAGTCGCGGGATATTTGTCAAGTTTCCGGATTCAGAAACTTCAGGACTTCAGCCGTTTTGCTATATCGACTTTGAAACAAGGCAAACTGAATTGCACATCCACACGTTCGCAGCTTATCCTGACCAGGTAACAATGATTAAAACTCAATCGCTTTTCGATTTTCAATGAGATAAAAACCATCGCCGTTTAGTTTTGCTGTTCTACTTTCTGCTTCAGGACATCCCATTTTTCGCGGATTTCCTCTGCCATTCTGCTGTTTGGAAAATCCCTGGTAATCTGTTGACCTGTCTGCAGCGCCTTCGCCCATCGCTTTCCCGAGACGGCCAGTGAGAACTGGACGCCGAGATTGTGCAGCTTTGTTTTGAATACGTCTCTGGCGGCTTCCTGCAGCGCAAGGCCCTCGTTGGGCGTCAGGTACATGTCGAGTTGTTTGAGGATTTCGAGACTTCGGTCGGTGGCCTGGCGCTTAACGGCGTCATCCCAGGCGTTGAGCAATACTTTCTTTCGCTCCTGTTTTTTGTCAAGCAGTTTTTGTCGCATTGCCTTTGCCTTTTCGGAATCAGGGGCGGCCTTGATTAACCTTTCAATCTGGCTGCTCGCCTTAGCCCACTCGTAGTTATCGAGAAGCTCTTCGATATGAGCGATAACCTGATTTACTCGCTCGGCATCGGTGGCGTCACGGTACTTGTCGGCTTCGATACGCAACTGCCCGGCAAGTTCCTGGAAGCCGGCAGAGTGAGCAATTTCATCGATTATTTCGTAGGTAGCGTCGAAGTCGTGCTGCTGAAGCTTATCGAGGACTGTCTCCCGAAGAGACTGCCTGTCTGCATCACGGAACGCAATCGCTTTGGCTGTTTCGCTGAGATGAGTGTTCTGATTGATTTGAGTCAGGATGGCTTTATTCTTTTCCAGCGTTCCGTATATTTTATCGAGCTTTGAGCCGTTTTCACTCAGGACGTCAAGTATCTTGAGTGTCTTGGCAAGTATCGCCAGAACCGCAATCAAAAATATCAGGGCGCCGAGGAACCATACAAGCTGCGGCACGAGTTCATCTTTTGTTGTTCGGAATACGCCGGTAAAGATGGTGAGCAGCACAACGGCTATCAGCGCTATGTAGATAATAAACAAGTGCCATTTAAGTCGTCCTGAAGGGCCGCTACTTCCAAAAACCATAATCGCCTCTTCTCAAAAAAGACCTTTTCGCAGTCGAACCTGATTTATTATAATACCGAATGCGTGATTATGTCAAATATGGTTTTATGTAAAAAAACCTTTGACACAATGAACATAATAAACAATAAAACCGTATAGGTTCTACTTTTACGTTTTTCATTATTATCAAATTTAGCTATTAGGAGACCCAAAATGCCAGCTTTCAACTTAAAACGGGACAAATCTTATCGTTGTTTTGTAATCTTCTTTTTGCTTTTTATTTTTTCCACCGCCGTTTTTGCCCAGGATAGCTCCAGCATTGCTTCGCTTCGACAAATCGGCAAGGCCTTTGCCGGCATCGCTGAAAAGGCCTCGCCTGCAGTTGTGGGCATAACGGCCAAGAAAACCATTACGAAAAACTACCCCGTAATTCAGGAATGGCCGTTTGGCAGACCATTTGACCCTTTCGAGGACGACTTTTTCGATTTCTTTCGCCGGCAGTACCCTCGTTTTCACTCACCAAAACGCAAGTATCAGCAAACCGCTCAGGGCTCCGGGTTCATTATCTCCAAAGACGGCTACATACTCACGAACCATCATCTTGTCGGCCAGGCAGACGAAATTACAGTCAAGCTTGTTGATAACCGGGAATATAAAGCAAAACTTATCGGTTCAGACCCCGAATCTGAAGTTGCCGTTATAAAAATCGAAGCTGATGATTTACCGTTAGTTGAACTGGCTGACTCCGATAAACTGGAAGTTGGCGAATGGGTTATTGCTATCGGCAATCCGTTCGGCCTGCGTCACACCGTTACCGCCGGTATCGTAAGCGCCAAAGGCCGCAGCCGGCTGGGAGTAACAAAATACGAAGATTTTATACAGACCGATGCAGCTATAAATCCCGGCAACTCCGGCGGGCCTCTGCTCAATCTCGATGCGAAAGTAGTCGGCATCAACACAGCCATAGTTGGCTCTCATGGGAATATAGGTATCGGATTGGCCATACCTATTAATATGGCAAAAGGCATATATCAGCAGCTTGTTGATACCGGAACGGTTGTTCGCGGCTATCTTGGCGTCTGGCTCGAAGAGTTGACACCCGAGTTGGCAAAGGCGCTGAATCTGGAGGATACCAAAGGCGTTGCTGTCAGCAAAATTGAAGAGGATTCGCCCGCCGATAAAGCGGGGATAAAACCGTACGATGTCATTGTCGAATTAGACGGTGAAAAAATTGAGAACGGCAACGAGCTTCGCAACCGGATAGCAATGACTAAACCTGGCACCGAAGTAAAAATAGTTGTCATCCGTGACGGCAAATACAAAAACATTACAGTCGAACTTGGCGAACTTACCAAAGAAGCAAAGTTGGCCAGCGGCAGATCGGAAACTATGGAGAAGCTGGGCCTGACGGTTGAGCCGCTTACCAACGAGGCGGCAAAACGGCTGGGCTACGAGCAGCTCAACGGCGTTATAGTCAGCGAGGTCGAGCCGGGTTCGCCGGCGGCAGAGGTAGGTATAAAAGCTGGCGTTCTGATTTTGGAAGTCAACCGTCAGCCGGTTGCTAATATAAAGGAGTTTGACAAAGAGATGGAAAAGGCCGAGAAGCTGGGTTCGGTTCTGCTGTTGATTACGGATGGTCGCTACGGACGCCTTGTGGTACTGCCATTAAACCAAAAATAAACTTCGCTTAGCCCCCCGATTTATTCGGGGGGTTTGTCGTTTGTTTAGTTCGCCGCGGGCGTGCCATCACTTTTGTCCGCCGTGGCGGAATGGGTGGTTGTTTCTTTGTGTTCATTTTTTAGATTGCCACTTCCACTGCGTGAACTTATACTTTTTCCCCTATGCTTCGGAAGATACTTGGCTTTTATACAAAATACTTTGCCGTCTGGGTTATCATACTGGGGGTGGTGGCATACTTTTGGCCGGGGCCGTTTCTGGCGATGAAAAGCTACAATGAGTTGTTCTTCGGCATTACGATGTTTGGCATAGGGGCGGTTCTGCAAATCGAAGATTTCAAGCGTATCGCAGCCAAGCCGGTCATTGTTCTAATCGGCTGCTGTTCGCAGTTCAGCATTATGCCGTTGGGGGCGTTTTTCCTTGCAAAACTTTTTAACCTGCCGCCCGAAATAGCGGCTGGATTGATACTGACCGGCTCGGCGCCCGGCGCTATGGCCAGTAATGTGATGAGCTACATCGCAAAGGCCGATACTGCTTATTCGGTTTCACTGACAACGGTCTCGACATTGCTGTGTCCTTTACTGACGCCGGGACTGACCTTTCTTTTGGCCGGCTCGGCGATGAAAGTTAGCTTCTGGGCAATGGTAGTAAGCGTTATCAAGATGGTGATAGTGCCGTTGTTTGTGGGCTTCGGCTTCAGGCATTACTTCAGAAAAGCTGTCGAGAAGATTCTGCCGATATTTCCCGCCATATCGGTTACGTTTATAATATTTATCTGCTCACTGGTGATAGCTCTTAACAGGAATTATTTACTTATGATAACTGGGCCTATTCTGGCAGCAGGGGTGGTATTAAACATTTATGGAATGTCGAGTGGTTTTGCGGTTGGAACACTTTTTCGGATGGGAAAAAAGCAAAGGCGGACGTTGGCGATTGAGATTGGAATGCAGAACGCCGGGCTGGGGACGGTTTTGGCGTTGAAGCATATCGGCGAAAAGGCAGCTATGCCGACAGCGGCTTTTGTTTTCATTTGCATTATTACCGCCTCGATAATGGCGGCTATCTGGCAGAGAAAAACAGACAAGATAAGTTCTATTTAGCCACCCGATTTATTCGTGTGGTTTGTCGTTTTATCTACCCTCCCCCGATTTTTCGATGGAATAGTCGAACAAATCGCCAATAACGGCTCAAAATCAGCATATATTTTTTGGCTTTTTTGGAAGTTGTCCTTGACAATAGTTAGGCATACCATACAATCTTGTGCGAACCCAACTTTATCGGAGTATAATACCAATTGGAGTTAATTTTTGCGCCCTGTCATTCCCGCGAAAGCGGGAATCCATAGG
>QNBZ01000070.1 GCA_003644295.1 Planctomycetota bacterium | reverse complement strand
TCATTCCCGCGAAAGCGGGAATCCATAGGTTTATATATGTACTGGATGCCTGCTTTCGCAGGCATGACACAATAATTGATTGTCTGTCAAAAAGCGCATTTACTTAGTCCAATTGGTATTACAGGTTCGTTCCTTTAATTTATGAAAAGTCAATAAACCGCCTATTTTCATGATTTAGTACCTATACTTATATTTGCTGCGGAGTTTAAACTCTGCCTGTTTGCCTTGGTTCCACTGACCGACCGGTCTTAGGTATCCGACCACTCGTGAGTAAACCTCGGTTTGGCTGCTGCAGTCGGGACATTTATGGTACTGGACCATAATGTAGCCGTGCTCAGGACATACAGAAAACGTTGGTGTAATCGTAAAGTATGGAAGATGATAGCTTTGACAGACCTTTCGTATGAACGTCTTTACTGCCTGCTGATCCGGTGCGGCTTCGCCAAGAAATATATGCAGGACGGTTCCGCCTGTATATTTTGTCTGCAAATCGTCCTCCAATCGCAAACTTAGAAAAGTTACCAACCTTGGTATACAATTTTATAGATGAAATATATACCAAATCGGATATTCGATTGGCTCATGTTATTGCGGGTCGTGGTTGTCCGAATAATTGTACCTTTTGTTCCACACGTATGTTCTGGTGTAAAAACGTTCGGATGCGATCTCATAGTCCTTAAACCAGCGTGGTTGGAGGTGATAAATTATTTTTGATTATCAAAAAGTACTCGAAATGACCCTTTCAGTGCAGTACAATGCACTTACAGTAAAACAATGAATTTACAAAATTCAACGAAAGGAATCGTTTCGAGTGAAAAAGAAAATAGCAAAAAAACTGAAACAACGCAAGCGAAAAATCCTGAATCGCCTCAACAAACTAATCCCGGCTTTAACTCATTTCTTGACATAAGCACATCTTCTGCCATAGTATAGTTTCTATGGCTAAAAAAATCGCCATTTTAGGTTCGACCGGCTCAATCGGTAAAAAAACGCTGCAGGTAATCGATGCACTTGGACCAGAATATAAAATTGTTGCTCTGAGCGCTCATAGTAATTTTGAACTGTTAGCTGAACAGGTAAAAAAATATAGGCCGAAATTTTCCGTTATCACAAACGCAGATTATTCTGATCGACTTCGTCAGGCGATAGGTGATTGGGATGTTGAGATTTTAGCTGGGCCGAACGGCCTGACTGAAATTGCCGAACTTGACGAGGTCGATACTATTCTTACAGCGGTCGTCGGAGCGGCGGGACTGCCAGCGGTTCTTGCAGCCGCCAAAAAAGGCAAACAGCTCGCAATCGCAAACAAAGAGCCGTTTGTTATCGCCGGTGAATTGCTCACGGCAACGGCAAAAGAAAACGACGCACAACTGCTGCCGGTGGACAGCGAACATTCGGCGATTTTCCAAGCAATGCAGGCAGGGACGACAGAAGAAGTCAATAAAATTATTCTGACTGCTTAAGGCGGGCCATTTCGAGAAGCCAGTATCGAGGTTCTTCAAAATGTAACGCTGGAGCAGGCCCTTGCGCATCCGGTCTGGGATATGGGACCGAAAATCACCGTTGACTCGGCGACTATGATGAATAAGGCGCTGGAAGTTATCGAGGCCAAGTGGCTCTTCGATATGCCGGTCGAAAAAATCGAGGTGCTTATTCATCCCGAATCAATAGTGCATTCACTCGTAGAATTTGTGGACGGCTCTGTAATCGCACAGCTTGGCAGAGCTGATATGTCCGGGCCGATTCAATACGCCCTTACCTATCCTCGTCGGGTTGCCGGGGCAGCCAAGTACCTGCGGCTGGAGCAGATAGGAAAACTTACGTTTGAAAAACCCAACCTGAAGACGTTTCGTGCGCTGTCGTTAGGTTTTGAGGTTGCACAAACGGGCGGGACAGCAGCGGCTGTCTTCAATGCCGCCAACGAAGCGGCTGTGAAACTGTTTCTGGCAAACAAAATTAAATTTGTTAGTATAGTCGAGCTCGTGGAATATTGCCTGAATAAGCACAGCGCCAGACAAAAAGTGTCGCTCGAAGAACTGCTCGAAGCAGACGCCTGGGCAAGAAAAGAAGTAAAAAACAGCGTTCAGCGTATAGCTGGCAGCGTTTAGGAATTTACTTGGAGATTTGTTTGATGTCTAAAGCAAAAGGTTTATCAAAAAATTTTCGCACATCGTTGTGGGTCGTGGTTTTTGCGGTAGTTGTTTATTTTGCCGCCCAGAATATCGGAGCTTTCGGTAACGTCCTGCTTGTTGCCCTCGGATTCGGAGCGGTTGTTCTGGTTCACGAATTCGGGCATTTTATTGTCGCTAAACTTTCGGGGATAAAGGTCGAGGCGTTTTCGATTTTTATGCCGCCGATTTTGCTCGGCGTGAAAAAAACAAAAAACGGTTTCCGATTCCGGATACTGCCGAAACTTTTGGCTAAAGAAGATGAGCAGGAAGCCGACGAGACCGAATACCGCATCGGGCTTATTCCGTTCGGCGGCTTCGTCAAGATGCTCGGCCAAGACGACACCGGGCCTATCAAGGAAAACAACGACCCGCGTTCGTTTGCCAACAAGTCGAGCGGCGTTCGCGCGGCTGTTATAGCGGCAGGAGTGTTCTTTAACATTATCAGCGCCGTTATGATTTTTATGATAGCTTTTCTTATCGGTATAAAACTGCCGCCTGCCGTGGTCGGCGGTGTAACGCCAGGTTCGCCGGCGGCGCTTGCGGGGCTGAAAGCCGGCGATGAGATAATCGAGATAGCAGGTAAAAGCGATGACCTGGAGTTCAGCAATATCGCAATGGCAGCGGCTTTGTCCGGCAAAGATGAAAAAATTGCGTTAAAAGTCAAACACGAAGACGGTTCAATAGAAGATTTTGCGATAGCGGCCAAGCAAAACCAAACGTCAATGGGAACAATCAAAGTTTTTGGTATTGCGCCGGCGCAGAGTTTGACCGTTGCGAAGCTCCCTCAGAATGACGCTGATAAGTTGTTCGAGAAAACAGGCCTGCTGCCCGGCGACCATATCAAAACTGTGAATGGAAAAGAGGTTCAGAGCTACTGGGAATTAGACAGAATAGTTCGAAGCGCTCTTGTTCCGGCGGTAACAGTTTCAGTCGAGCGCAAAGGTGAGCTAACCGAAGCGCAAATTCGGCTGAACTTAAGTCCAGCCGGGATGTATGACACCAATTCCGAGTCCAAGCTCAGCCGTATATCTTCTATCGTGCCTCGCCTGCTGGTTACGGCTGTTCCGGCTGATGTCGAATTGAAAAGCGGCGATATTATCCTTGCGGTTGGTGAGGTTGAAAACCCTACCTATAAAGAGATGCGCGAGACCACCACAGAATACGAGAGTAGAGAATTACCCATAAAAGTATTGCGTGATGGCAGCGAAGAAACAGTTACAGTTGTGCCTGAACGAGCGGCAGACAGCAACGAGGTGCTTATAGGTATCGGCATCGCTTTTGACGCTGAACATCCGGTAGTTGCCGGGATGATAGCTGACGAAGATGACACGACACCGGCCATTCCTCGCGGCGCTACAATAACGGCTGTTGACGGAGTCAACGTATCAAGCTTTTACGATGTCATCCGAGAAATCAGAAAAAACGCAGGCAAGCGCATAACGATTGATTGGCGGCTCGATAGTGAAACAGCCGGCAAAGTCGCTCTGGACGTAAGCAAGCCGATAGATTTTCCCGCAATCGAATCAACTTTTGCCGAATTTATTCCATTCGAGAATTTGAAGCGTCTTTACAAAGCCAGCGGGCCGATTGACGCAATCGTGATGGGATACAAAAAAACTATTATGTTTATCACCCAGACCTATTTAACCATAAAGCGTCTGATTGGCGGTCTTATCAGTCCCAAACAGCTTATGGGGCCTGTCGGCATACTTACGTTCAGCTATCGGATTGTTGCCGAGCAGCCGTTTATTTACTACGTCTATTTCCTCGGCCTGATAAGCGCCTGCATAGCCGTGTTTAACTTTTTGCCTTTGCCGCCGCTCGACGGCGGGCTGATTGTGCTTCTGCTGATTGAAAAAATCAAGGGTTCGGCGTTAAGCGAGAAGACGCAGGGCTTCATTACCTATGCCGGCTGGGCGCTGATAGGAACATTTTTCCTTTATGTAACATTTAATGATATTGTAAGAAGTTTCTTCAGCGGATAGCAATTATGGATTGTAGTGATGATATATTCAGCGTTCTCAAAACCGAAGACAGGGATGTTTATGAGTTAGCAGCAAAAGAATGTCAGAGACAGCAGAAAACATTGCAGCTTTTAGCTGCGGAAAATCAATGCTCGGCAGCAGTTCTGGCGGCTCTCGGCTCGGCTGTCCAAAACAAAACAGCAGAAGGTTTCCCCGGTGCCAGACTGCACGGCGGCTGCGAAGTAGTCGATGATATAGAACGGCTTGCCGTGGCCAGAGCGAAAGAGGCATTCGGTGCACAATACGCCAACGTTCAGCCGCATTCCGGCTCGGCGGCTAACCAAATCGTCCTGACGGCGATATTAGAAAAAGACGATAAGATATTGAGTCTCGGAACAGACCAAGGGGGGCATTATTCGCACGGGGCGGCGGTTTCATTCACCGGTAAGTTCTTTGACGTTGAAAACTATTACGTCGATAAAAAAACCTTCCTTCTGGATTACGAAGCAATCAGAGAAAAAGCGATAAAAGTCAGGCCGAGAGTGCTCATAAGCGGCGCCAGTGCCTATGCCAGAACGATAGATTTCAAAAAGTTCAGAGAAATTGCAGACGAAGTCGGGGCGTATCTTTTAGCGGACATCTCGCACATATCCGGATTGGTGATAGCCGGTGCTCATCCGTCTCCCGTCGATTATGCGCATTTCACAACGACAAGTACGTATAAGCCGGGCGGGCCCAGAGGCGGACTGATAGTGATGGGTTCGAGAGACAACAGACGAGAGACGACAGATGACGGACAAGAATTGCAGGAGCTTATCGACAAAGCGACATTTCCGGGGGTGCAGGGGACGCCGTACCTGAATAATATAGCAGCTAAAGCGGTCTTCTTCAAAGAGACACTTTCCGAAGAATACAGGGCAAGGCAATTCAAAATCATAGAAAATGCAAAACGGCTTGCAAAAGGTTTGCTGGATTTGAGTTACGATGTGGTAACCGGCGGAACAGATAACCATATAGTTCTGGTGAACGTGAGTAACTCGCAAAAAGGTTTGACAGGATTCGTGGCACAGAAGTGCCTCGAAGAGTGCGGGATAGTAGTCGATAAATATGCGCTGCCCTACGAAAGTTGCAGCGATGCGATTACCAGCGGTATCAGATTAGGGACGGCGATTGTTACAAAGAGCGGAATGGGAGCGAAAGAGATGGACAGCATATCGTCGTTAATAGATACAGTGTTGAAGGATGTGAAGATAATAAGCGATACTGAATACGAAATTGATAAATCGTTCAGCGATAAAATGAGAGCCGAAGTAGAGGATTTATGCCGCAGGTTTCCTTCAGGAGCGAGTTGATCTTCTTCCACTTAACGCCCAGGTGATTTGGCAGCCCACTCCGATGGCGGCCATTAAAATCTGTGTCGAAAAGATTATCATAGACATCAAAAGCACCGCCGGCGCCTCAATTCCGTAAAGGGCCAAAAACTCAATCAACGTAAATTCCCTTACGCCAAGATTTGCGATTGATATTGGCAGTCGGCCAAGTATATAAACCGCTGATGACTGCCAAACCAGCGCCATCACCGGCACATTTATACCCGCGGCCCTGGCTGCACAAACATAGAGCGCTATGCCGAGCAAACTGGCAGACAAGCTAACCCCTGCAATCAGCAGATGAAACCGGTATCCTGCAATCTGAAAAACTTTAACCTGCTCAAGAATTGTCTCGGCAGGTGAGCGAACTATCTTCGGAAAAGCTCTTAATGCGTACGAAAGAGCCGCACTGCCCTTTGGGCCTGTCCGCCTGTTCAGCAGTAAGAAACAACCAGCAACTATGACAGCGGTTATTATTCCGCAGATTACGGGCAACTGCCGACCTCCGCCTGGATTGGCTATTATAATAGCCGCAAGGCCCAACAACACTCTGACAACTATGTCTGCTGCCTGGTTGTACACCATTGCGCTTAAAACGTTACTTCCCTTTCCGGTGTGCTGTTTGAGAATATACCATTTAATCCCCGTGCTGAGCATTCCGGGCATAATCAAACTGTAAAGTGATGTAACGGCACTTGCACCAAATATTTTCATAGTTCCGACTTTGCAATCCTGCCTTTTCAAAATGAAACGCATTTTGACAGAGCGTATCCAAAGAGTTAATACTGCCAACACCCAGACAATTATCAGAAATCCCCATCTTGCGGTTTTTATGGTTTGACCTACCTGCTGCAAATCAATTCGACTCAACACCAGCCACAGCAGGGCAGTAGTTATCAATAACCTCAACAGGAATTTTAGAATTCGCTTTGTTCTCTCTTGCATTACAGCCCCATATTTTCTAACCCCACACAAGTTCGTTTAACAACTTAACGAGCTTCTCACTATCGGCTCGTACCGATGCATCCCACGATATGGCCTTGCCATTGGCCGCTTTGCTCAGTGCCTCTGACACCTTTTGGCTGTCGCCTATTTCGGCCAGATACAAATAATTTTGATTACCAATTCGCTTGTTAAACTCTTGCACTTTATCGTCATAAATCAAATTGATAAGTGGCACGCCGGCAAGATAAGCAAATATCCCTGCATGCATCTGCGTCGCTATTATAAAATCAAACTTTGAAAACAGATATATCAACTCTTCGGGCAAAAGATGATTTTCGCCTTCGAGCATCGTCCTCGTTGACTTGCCGCAAAGT
>QNBZ01000069.1 GCA_003644295.1 Planctomycetota bacterium | reverse complement strand
TCTGCGAAAATCTTGTCGGTTCCGATTTTATGGTGTCAGCAGGCCCCGGAGGCGCTTGGCCCAACGTTGCCGCAGATAGCGCAGCTTCTAACCGGTACCGAGCCGCTCGACAAAGCCACTTTTAGCTGCTGCGGCCTTGAAGAGTTTAACAGCAGGTTAGATACACTGGCCCGTCGGCAGGTTCTATTGTGCGGCATAGAAACTCACGTCTGCATTTATCAGACGGTGGTTGATTTACTCGAAAGAAGTTATGATGTGAATTTAATTATTGACGCTGTTTCCTCAAGGACGTTAGAAAACAAGCGGATTGCAATAAACAGAATGGAAGCGATGGGGGTTAATATTAGTTGTACGGAAATGGCGTTATTTGAGCTTCTCAGAACCGCTGAGCATCCGCAATTCAAACAAATCGCCAAACTCATAAAGTAATTTATGTTTTGTTTAGCCCCAAACTTTATGTTGTGGGTTGTCGTTTGCCTGTCGCCGTCCCGGCGACGGTCTTTCCTTGAGTTTTCTTTTTCTCTGTCTTTTTCCCGGAGGTGTCCTTCTCTTTTTTTTCGCCTTTTTTGTAGCTTTCGCTTCTGTAATCGGTTTCGTAAAAGCCGGGGCCTTTGAATATTACGCCTGCACCGGCTCCGATGAGCCGTTTCAGGTTCGTCTCACCGCACTTGGGACATTTGCGCAGCGGCTTAGCAGCTATCGTTTGAAACTGCTCAAACTCATAGCCGCAATTTTCACATATATAATCGTAAGTCGGCATAGCTTTTAATTGATTATTGATTATTGATTATTGATTATTGATTATTGATTATCGATTTCTTCTTCATTTTTTTTCTGGTCCATTTCAGAAGGCAGTTTATTTACGATGACTTTGCTTGGACGAATGACTCTGCCGTTGAGTTTGTAGCCGGCCTGGAACTCTTCAAGCACAATGTTTTCTTCCCTGTCGGACTCGCTCCTTTGTAGCATTGCCTGATGCAGGCCGGGGTCGAATTTCTCACCCAGTGCTTTTATCCGCTCTACATTGTGCGATTTCAGAATGTCGAGCATTTGGTCGTAAATGATTCGGACGCCCTTGATAAGAACATCAATATTCTCAGCCGAGTGTGCGTTTTGCAGTGTATGGTCGAAATTATCCAGCACCGGCAGCAGTGTCTTTATTATTTTTTCTTTTTCATAGCCAATCGTATCGGCGATTTGTTTTGGGATGCGCTTCTGGAAATTCTCATAGTCGGCACCGATGCGCTGCAGCTTTGCAAAAAGCTCATCCTTCTCATTTTGCAGGGCATCAATCTTAGCCAGAAGCTTTTTCACTTCATCATCTTTCGGCTTTGCCTTTGGCTGTTTTTGTTTTTCTTCTTTCGACTTAGCCATTTACTGCTTTTTGCTCACTATTAAATGTTTCGTTCTTCTTTGTCCCTTTGCCCCTATGTGCCTTCTACTATGTGCCTTTTACTTCTTTTTTAGTTTCTCGAAAAAGCTTTTTGATTTAGGCGAAACACTCTTATTCTCAGTTTTGGCGAATTCTCTCAGCAGTTCCTGTTGTTTTGTGTTCAGTTTTGTCGGCGTTTCGATAATGATTTGTACAAGTTCGTCGCCGTTTCTGCCGGTTCGCACATCAGGAAGGCCCTGGTTTTTTATTCTGAAAATACTTCCATATTGTGTCCCTGCTGGGATTTTCAGCCCTTTTGGGCCATTCAAGCTCGGAACATCAATAGTCGCTCCGAGAGTTGCCTGAGTAAAGCTTATTGGTACAACAGCTATCAGGTCATTTCCGTCTCGCTGCAGGAACTCGTGCGGTTTTACTTTGACGTAGCAATACAAATCACCTCTTGGCCCGCCGTTTCGTCCCGGCTCTCCTTCGCCGGCCACCCTGATACCTTGTCCTTCGTGAACGCCAGGCGGAATTTTGATATTAACGACTCTCTTTTTGGGTACTTTTCCCGTGCCTCTGCATTTCTTACACGGGTTGGTAATGACCTGCCCGGTGCCGCCGCATCGCCGACAGGTTGAAACCATCTGGAAGAACCCCCCCATACCAGCTTGGGCTACTTGGCCCTTTCCACCGCAGACCGGACATTTACCGGGAGATGTCCCCTTGGCACAGCCGCTACCGTTACATTCCGGGCAGGTATCCTGACGTGTGAATTCGATGGTTTTTTCAGTGCCTTTTGCAACATCGTTAAGCGTTAGCTCAACGGAAGTTTCCAAATCATACCCTCTGGCAGGCCCAGTACGCCTCGACCTTCTTTGTCTGCCCATCCCGAAGATGTCGCCGAACTCCCCAAAACCTCCGCCGAATATATCCTCGAAGATGCTGCCGATATCCTGCCATTTCATATGCGTATAATCACGCATACCAATTCCGCGCAGGCCATCGTGGCCGAACTGGTCGTATCGTCGGCGTTTTTCAGGGTCGCTTAAAACCTCGTAGGCCTCGGCGCATTCTTTGAACTTTGTTTCAGCTTGCTTATCATCTGGGTTCTTATCGGGATGATACTTCATCGCCATCCGCCGATATGCACGTTTTATATCATCGTCGGAGGCACTTTTGCTAACCCCTAAAACTTCGTAATAATCCCGCTTGGCCATAATATCGTGAAGTGAGCTAAAGTGCCTAAAGTTAAAAAGTTGATTGGTTAATTAGTTAATTGGTAACTAATTCACCAATCTCTAATTCACTAATCTACTTCTCATATTAGGCACTTTAGGCACTTCAAACTTTAGTTCACTCTTCCTATCTTACCGCTCCTGCTATTGGCTCTTCGTCTTTGTCTTTTAAGTCTGTTATCAAAACATTAGTAGTCAGCATCAGCCCTGCTACTGAAGCAGCCGTTTCCAAGGCGGTTCGGACAACTTTTGCAGGGTCGATAATGCCGGCTTTGAACATATCGACAAACTGGCCGGTATTGGCATCATATCCGGTGTTGTCGCTTTTTTCCAGTTTTTCGAGAAGTTCAGCGACAACCACATCGCCATACCCCCCGCAGTTTTCTACTATCTGCATTGTCGGCGATTTCAGAGCGTCCCTGACAATATCGAAACCGATTTTTTCATCGCCTTTTGCCTTTGCCCTGGCTTTGTCCACTTCGGATATAGCTCGCAGGAAAACGACTCCGCCGCCCGGCACGACGCCTTCTTCTGTCGCCGCCCTTGTGGCGTTCAGTGCATTTTCCAGCAGGTCTTTGCGCTCCTTCATTTCTGTTTCGGTGGCGGCACCGGCCTTGATAACGGCCACTCCGCCGGCCAGCTTCGCAAGTCGCTCCTGTAATTTTTCACGGTCGTAGTTGCTGGTTGTTTTTTCGATTTGGTTACGGATTTGGTCGCAGCGAGCGCTCACGTCTTTCTTTTTTCCGGCGCCTTCGATGACTGTGGTTGTTTCTTTGCCGACAATGATTTTCTTCGCCTGGCCCAATTGCGAAAGCTCTACACTTTCGAGTTTGATGCCCAAATCTTCTGTGATTACCTCTCCGCCGGTTAAGACGCCAAGGTCAGCCAGCATTGCCTTCCTGCGGTCGCCGAAGCCGGGAGCTTTAACGGCACAAACTTTTAAGATGCCCTGTAGACGGTTAATAACAAGCGCAGCCAGTGCCTCACCCTCGACGTCTTCAGCGATAATCAGCAGCGGCTTGCCGAGTTGGGCTATTTTTTCGAGCAGGGGAACAAGCTCTCGAACATTGGATATTTTCTTTTCATAAAGCAAAATATAGGCATCTTCGAGGACGGCTTCGAGCGTATCGGCGCTCGTCATAAAGTACGGAGATATGTAGCCCTTATCGAACTGCATACCCTCGACGACGTTCAGTTCACTTTCCATCGCCTTGCCTTCTTCGACCTCGATAACGCCTTCTTTGCCGACCTTATCCATCGCATCAGCCAGGATTTCGCCGACCTGTGAGTTGTTGTTTGCGCTGATGGTTGCGACTTTTGCAATATCGCTGTGGCCTTTTACGGGAACGCTGACAGATTCGATGAATTTGGTAACAACTTCGACTGCTTTGCCGATTCCACGCTGGATGGCTACCGGATTTGAACCGGCGGTTACGTACTTTAAGCCGTTGGTATAAATCGCTTCAGCAAGAACTGTTGAAGTTGTCGTTCCGTCGCCGACGGCGTCGGACGTTTTGCTGGCAACCTGGTTAACCATCTTTGCGCCCATATTCTCGAATGGTTCGGGCAGTTCGATTTCTTTGCTGACGGAAACGCCGTCTTTTGTTACTTTTGGTGAGCCCCAGCTTTTATGTAGAATCACATTTCTGCCGGTCGGCCCGAGAGTGATTTTGACAGCCGAGGCCAGTTGGCTCAGTCCGTCTTTAAGTTGTGCCCGCGCCGTATCATCAAACATTAATTGCTTTGCCATTTTTTATTATCCCTTATAATTGATTATTGAAATTTTATTACGAGCATCAAGTTCACTTTTCAACGATTCCAAGGATATCGCTTTCCCGCAGAATTACGTATTTATCTCCATCGATTTCAACGTCGTTTCCTATGTACTTTGCGTAGATAACCTCGTCGTTTTTCTTTACGGACATTTCGTTTCGTTTGCCGTCGTCGAGCATTTTGCCCGGCCCTACTGCGATGATTTTCCCGATTTGCGGTTTTTCTTTTGCCGTATCCGGCAGAATGATACCGCCGGCGGTTTTCTCTTCAGCGTCCGATTGTTTTATTACAACTCTGTCTTCCAAAGGTCTAAGTTTCATAATTATTTTCCTTTTACTTCTTACCTCTTACTTTTTACTTCGTACTTCTCCATTACATCATTCCCATACCGCCACCCATTCCGCCCATACCACCTCCGGGCATTCCGCCTCCTGGCATTCCACCCTGGCCGGCTTCTTCTTTTTCCTTCGGCTTTTCGGTAATCAGGCAGTTGGTGGTCAGCAGCAGCCCTGCTATACTCACGGCGTTCTGCAGAGCAATCCGTGTTACCTTCGCAGGGTCAATAATGCCGGCTTCCAGCAGGTCTTCATACTTGTCCGTATTGGCATTGTAGCCGAAACCGCCTTTGCCATCAGAAACTTTATTAACCACCAGGTTCGCTGTTGCGCCGGCGTTGACGGCGATATAATAACAGGGCTTTGTAAGCGCTCTGGCTACTATATCGGCCCCTGTCTGCTCATCGTCTTTAAGTTTTAATTGCCGGACAGCATCGATACAGCGAATCAGGGCTACTCCGCCGCCTGGCACGATACCTTCTTCAATCGCTGCTCTGGTGGCGTGCAGGGCGTCTTCGATACGGGCCTTTATTTCTTTCATTTCCGTTTCGCTTGCAGCTCCGACATTGATTTGAGCGACGCCGCCGGTCAGTTTAGCAAGGCGCTCCTGCAGCTTCTCACGGTCGTAATCACTGGTCGTTGTCTCTATTTCGTTTTGGATTTGTTTTATTCTGCCGCTGATAGCATCGGCACTGCCGGCGCCTTCGACAATAATTGTATTATCGTTGTCGATGGTTACTTTTTTGGCTTGGCCAAGCTGTTTGACGCTGATGCTTTCAAGCTCGATTCCCAGGTCTTTGAAAATCGCTTCAGCTCCGGTCAGTGTTGCGATATCAGCCAGCATTGCTTTTCTTCGGTCGCCGTAGCCGGGCGCCTTAACCGCTGCGACCTGCAGAACGCCCTTTAGCTTATTGACCACTAACGTTGCCAGCGCTTCGCTCTCGACATCTTCTGCGATGACCAGAAGTGGCCTTTTGCCTTTCGCAACCTTTTCGAGCAGCGGCACCAGCTTTCCGACATTACTGATTTTATCTTCATAAACAAGTATGTACGGCTTCTCCAGTTCGCAGACCATATTATCCGGGTCGGTTACAAAGTGCGGCGAAAGGTAGCCCCTATCGAACTGCATACCTTCAACGAACTCAACGGTTGTATCAAGCGATTTTCCTTCTTCGACGGTGATGACGCCGTCTTTACCGACCTGCTGGAAGGCCTTGGCCATAATCTTGCCGATTTCCACATCGTTATTGGCCGAGACCGAAGCGATACTGATTATGTCGTCCTTTTTTGTAATATCTATTGGCTTAGCCAGCGAGGCCAGTTTCTCGGTTGCTGCTTTGGCGGCCTGCTGCATACCACGGTTCAGGGCCATTGCGTCGGCGCCGGCTGCGAGGTTTCGATATGCTTCTTTGAACATCGCCTCGGCCAGTACGGTTGCGGTGGTTGTTCCATCGCCGGCGATTTTTGAAGTTTTGCTTGCCGCTTCTTTGACCAATTTTGCGCCGAGGTTCTCATTTTTGTCTATCAGTTCAACTTCTTCAGCTACCGTTACGCCGTCTTTGGTTACCGTTGGACCGCCCCATCCTTTGTCGATAACAGCGTTTCGACCTCTGGGGCCGAGTGTCGATTTAACCGCAGCGGCCAGTTTTTCCACGCCGGCCAACAGTCCCGCACGCGCATCGGATTCGAACGCCAATTCTTTAACTGCCATAATTGCTTTTCTCCTTCTATTGTGTACTTGATACTTGCTTTTTATTTCTCGATTTGTATCGGATGTGCAAAAGATATACCAGCTTTTCTGTCCGCAGTTGGCTTTCTGAACTCTTTGTTCATATCTGCTTTTTTTACAGGAAGTTATATAATGGGCAAATTATTTATTGGGACGATTGAAGTTGTTTTTGAGTCGATGGTGATGCCATTTTTGGCATTGGAAATTGATGTGCCCCGCCAACTTGACAGATTGTTCATCACTGTTATTTTAATGACTGGGTTATTTCTCTTATCGTTTAGCCCCGTCATCACTATGACGGGGTTTGTTATTTTGGTTAGCCCCGTCATCACTATGACGGGGTTAGTTATTTTGGTTAGCCCCGCCATCACTATGACGGGGTTAGTTATTTTGGTTAGCCCCGCCATCACTAT
>QNBZ01000068.1 GCA_003644295.1 Planctomycetota bacterium | reverse complement strand
TTAGATTTAGAGTTTGTTTAGGATTTAGATATTCTGATTTAGAATTTAACACGATTAACATAAGTTTTTATAAAACAAAGTGTTATCAACGCCAACCAAATCTATGCGGCGCTGTAGTACTAAGTAAATGCGCTCTTTGACAGACAATCAATTATTGTGTCATACCTGCGAAAGCAGGCATCCAGTACATATATAAACCTATGGATTCCCGCTTTCGCGGGAATGACAGGCCGCAAAAATTAACTCCAATTGGTATTATAAGCAACTTACAGTCGAATCGAAATCTTTAATTGTTCAGAAGCACACATCGGCTTTGGGATATTCCAGTGTCAACAACATAGAACGGTATTCTCGACAAAAAAAAGGATGTATCTGCTGGCCTACCATCAACAATATGGCCACAAATAGCCAATTCTCTGTTACGATAAACTTATGTTTTTCCCGACCTTGCCAAGCTCAAAAATATGAATCTTGTCAGTATCCACAGCCATCATCGCCCTATCGTCAGCAGACATCTTAATATGCGGGTCAATATTCGCTATAAACTTCTGTCCTGATTTGCTGGTTAAATAAACATCCGTCCTGTCGCCCAATGGTTCAACAACCTCAACCACAGCGGGGATGACATTTCCGTTTTTAACTTCGGAAGTTACGGGTGAAAGATGCTCCGGCCGAATTCCAAGAACCATTTGTTTATCATTATAAGCAGTCAGCTTGCTTTTCAACGACTCTGCAAGCAGTATCTCTGTACTGTCGCTCATAATGAATTTCGGTCTATCTTGGCTGAACACTATTCGGCCTTCAAAAAAGTTCATAGGCGGAATACCTAAAAAGCCAGCGACAAACCTGTTCGCCGGCCTGTCATAAATTTCCATAGGTGAAGCTACCTGCTGAATAACGCCGTCATACATCACAGATATTCTGTCACCCAGTGTCATCGCCTCGGCCTGGTCATGAGTTACATATATGGTAGTGGTTTCCAATCTGCGATGCAGGGCTTTTAGTTCGGCGCGTGTAGTTACACGAAGTTTTGCGTCAAGGTTGCTCAAAGGTTCGTCAAACAAAAATGCCTTTGGATTTCTAACAATAGCTCTGCCCAGAGCAACTCTTTGACGCTGGCCTCCGGAAAGGGCCTTTGGCTTTCTGGACAACAATCCTTCAATGCCAAGCATTTTGGCAGTCCTATTGACACGCTCGATAACCTCTGCCTTAGGAAATTTACGTAGCTTGAGGCCAAAGGCCATATTCTGGAAAACCGTCATATGCGGATACAGCGCGTAATTCTGAAAAACCATTGCGATATCACGGTTCTTAGGCGGAATGTCATTAACAACTCTATCGCCAATAGAAACAGTGCCAGAAGTTATCTCTTCAAGGCCAGCAACCATTCGCAGAGTTGTTGTCTTGCCACATCCGGACGGGCCAACTATTACCATAAACTCTTTGTCGGCAATATCAAGATTTACATCCTTTACCGCCGTAAATTTGTTATCATATACTTTAACAACATCTTTTAATATCACCTGTACCATAGTTACAGCCCCATAATACTTCTTCACTCCTCATTATACATAACACATTTGATATTATCAAACGACGCTTTAACCAACTGTGTATTATCGTGACTAAGACAAAAAATGCCAACATAAGCAATTTTCGGCAAATCCGGCAGTGTAACAGTCATAAATTTTTCCCATTGTCCCTGCGCTTTGCTGTGATAGGACTCAATAGTTTGACCTTTCCGTACAAGTTTCAAATTGATGCCGGGAAAGTCATGCCCCAAATGCCCATCTGTTTTTACATGCTCTGCTCTATGATAACGACACGCAAATTCAAGCTCACCAGCCGGCCGGGCATTAAGCATAACGAAAACCGAATCATCCGACAAATCTCCTCGAATCATTACGCCTGCTTTGGAGAACATATGAACAAAACTTAATTCATTAACAGTTGCGGATATTTCACAATCACCTTTGATTTTTTTCCATATAAAGCGAAACTGGTCTTTAGACAAATAAATGTCAGCACCGCAACCATAGATGTCTATTTTGCTGTCAGAATAAACCTTTTGGCCTCCGGGAATTATGTCCCCAATATCAGTTGCTGTCCATCCGATGAGTTTGTCGCGAAACGGAGCTGTTTTTATTGGGTCAGGCGGTGGTGGAGGGTCCGCCAGTGGAGCCGGCGGATTTTTTTGTGTCAAAGCTTTTTTTAGTTCTTCATATATAATGTAGTCCGATGATAAAAATTTGAAATAATTTTCTATTTCACTCAAGCTTGATGTGTTGAAATTGATTTTCGGCAATGGTTCTTTATTTGTTACCATTTCCCAGTAACCTCTGCGTTTTTCTCCCGGTATTGTTAAAACTTTATATGACCACATAGTTGAGGCCCAGCCATAGTGCGCATAAGCGTCAAAGTGACGCCGCATCATTTCTCCTCCGCCGGCACTGGTGTACACAACGTTAAATTCTCCCATTAAGAACGGGACATTATATTTCTTCAATTGCTTATCAATTCTCTTCAAGTCTATTTTCAAAAATCTTGCCTGCGTTTCAGGAGTCGGTCGGCCCCAGCCGAAAATACCCGGATAGCAATGAATTGAATAAGCAACATTTTTCCATCCTTTCTCTTTAGGGTCAGGGAGTTCCTCAACATTTCCATGTCCCTGTACAAAAATTATATGCTTTTTATCAATAGTCCTGATTGATTTATATATCGAGTCGAACATTACTATTTGTTTTTCCATACTCACACCCCACGGCTCATTCAGCATATCATAGCCGACAACACAGCTCCTGTCCTTATAACGCTCGGCTATTTTCTGCCATAGCCATATCGTTCTTTTCTTATTGGATTCGCTATCCCAGAGTTTGTTCTGGTCACAGACCCCGCAGTGGCCCATATTGCTTTGCCCCCCCGCTGCTCCGTGAAGACAAAGTATTGTATAAATGCCATATTTCTCAGCAGTATCCACAGCATAATCCATCCATTTCCAGGCGTTTGCCTTTAATTTCATCGGATTTGCATCATCTTCGATTAGCTGATAATATATTGGAATGCGAACACAGTTCATTCCGAAAGATTTAATGATTTTAAAATCCCTTTCCGTTATCCAGTTGGCCCTGAACATATCCATTAATCGTTCTTTCTGTTCTTCTCCGAAGCGTGCCGCCAGCACAGACTCGAAAGTGTACTGGTCCTTGATTTTTTCGTCATAAATGTGCATCATCCACATTTCCATAGCGAACCAGTTTCCTAAATTACATCCCTTAAGAACAACGGTTTTATCGCTTTCATCAACAATAAATGTGTCTTTAGCTTTCAGCATCGGCAATTGTTTGTTAGCCGAGCTGTTTGCCAAGCCAGCGGCGCTGACGGACGAGATAACCATTAAAGCCAACAAGGCAAATACTGCGTAATGACGTTTAAGTTGCACTTCGGTTCCCCTGTAAAAAAATTATTGATTAATTATGGTATGGGCGGCATTTTTCATTCCCTGAACACTAATTACGCCTAAATAAACAACTTAAAAGATTGTTGTTTCTTAAAAACCGATTGCTATTATAAAATATCGCAATTATATGTCAAGTTAAACTTGACTTTGCACACTGTTTTTTATACTATAATAGCAGAGTTCTTTAGACAATAAGTAATCTTTAGAAAGGTTTTCTTATGGATTGCAAATGCCTGATGACGCTTATCCTCTGCAACCTCTTTTGTGTCAGCACTATATACGGTAATCTGGCAATCAATCCCGGTTTTGAGGAGGGAGAAAACGACCCCTGGGATGAGGGCAAATGGCCCGACGGCTGGTGGAAATGGCAGGATGGCGCCTGGGCTGCATGGAAAAATAACGCACCTGACGTCGGAGCTTCCGGAGCAAACTATGTTAATGCCGGAGCATGGAACTATGGTGAATTTGCCAGGTGGGGACAAAATATCGATGTAGTTGTCGGCGGGTACTATACGCTCAGTGTAGATGCGGCAACAGAGAACTGGGGCAGTCCGAATGGGGCGTTATTGATAGAATGGAAAGATGCCTCCGATGCAAGAATAGGAGAAATCTTACGGTATGAGCTTTTCGGTACGGTAAATACAACTTGGACAAGATATAGTTTCACAGAGCGGGCGCCTCCAAAAGCAGCCAAGGCCGCATTTATGTTAGAAGGTTCTGCGCAGGGAACGATTATGTACGATAACGTTGCCGTAACGCCGGACCCTGATTTCAACAATGACAACTGGGTGGATATGCTTGACTTTGGTATGCTCGCAGATAACTGGATGCAATCCTGCGGCAATTTGGATTTAGATGGAGACGATAACATTGATATGGTTGATTTAATGTTATTTACCCAGGAATGGTTGTCCTATTATGAGCCCGAAGACGAAGGGCTTTTGTTAAATATCAACGACTCTCAGACTTATCAGCAGATTGACGGTTTTGGCGCATCGCTAACCGACTCCTCGGCGTGGCTGTTAAATGACGCACTTTCCCAGCAGGAACGGACGGAGATATTGACAGAACTGTTTGACCCTGACGTTGGTATCGGATTAAATTACCTGCGTCAGCCAATGGGAACTTCGGATTTTCGCAGACGAGCCGACTACACTTATGACGATATTCCTCCCTTTATGGACGATGATTATGACCTTGTTTATTTTTCAATTTCTGACGACCAGGTATACATAATTCCTGTTTTGCAGGAAATACTGGCGATAAATCCACAGATAAAAATTATGGGCAGTCCCTGGAGCGCTCCTATATGGATGAAGGTCGGCAGAGAATTTGGTGGTGGGACGCTGATTGACAGTGATGATATCTATAATACTTATGCTGAATATTTTGTCAGGTATGTACAGGCATACGGGGGCGAGGGAATTTCGATAGATGCTATAACTTTACAGAACGAGCCGATGCTTGAACCCGGTAGTTATCCGGGTATGCTGATGACGACAGCCGACCAGAGACGGCTGGTAAAGCTGATTGGGCCGAAATTCGATGCCAATAATATAAATACTAAAATTTTGGTTTATGACCATAACTGGGATAACCCCTGGTATCCGATTGCTGTTTTAGGTGACCCGGCAGCAAGATGCTATATTGCAGGTTCAGCTTTTCATGGCTATTCCGGCGATGTCTCTGCGCAAACTACGGTTCACAATGCTTATCCAGAGAAAGATATCTATTACACCGAATGGTCGGATGGCCAGTGGAACGATTACGGTTTTGCCGGCAATCTGATTGATAACGCCACAAACCTTATAGATGTGATTCGCAACTGGTCCAGAACATTTATTAAATGGAATCTTGCATTGGACGAAGAAAACGGCCCTAAGATTGCCGGGGGCTGTGATACCTGCTACGGTGTTATCACGGTGAACCAAAGCACCGGAGAGATAACGAGAAGGCCTCAATATTACAGTATGGGACATGTGAGTAAATTTGTTCAGCCAGATGCTCACCGGATATGGTCAACCGAGTCTGTAGGTTCGGGCATTAAAAACATTGCCTTTCTGAATCCCGATGGAACTATTGTATCTATGGCTGTGAATACAGATGATGCACCGCATAATCTGAAAATCGTATGGAATAGCCAGTATTTTATTTACACACTGCCAGCTAATTCCGTAGCCACGTTTATATGGCCCAATCAATCAAACGCAATAGTGAACGTATGGCTCACAACGGGAGACCAAACAAAACTGCTTAAAAAGCAGCACTATGTGCAGTTTCATAATTAGTACCTGACGGCTGCCTATTTGTCAAAAACAAGCTCAATCTCTGTTTCGATAGCTTCGTAGAACGTGTCTAATTCAGGATTTACGAGATAACCGCCGGGGCCTTCGAGGATGATAGACAAAATATTTTCATCTTCCAGGAAAGTGTCCGGTACATAGAATTTATGTTGAGGGCCAACAGATTCAAATTGTCCCAATGGTTTTCCATTAAGATAAAATACACATCGCTGGTCGGCATCCGGAATGGTTAACCTGACAGCCGTTTTTATGTTTTTCTTACTCTTATATGAAAATTTTCTTCTGAACCATACAATAGCACCAAGCTCATCGTCCATTATGTATTTCTTTGCTGCCGGAACATTCATCCAGTCAGAATCATCATACGACATTTCAGTGTAACCTTTTAATATGCCGCCGAGCTGCTCGCGAACGGCAAAACTCGAAATGTCAGCGGAATAAGAACCGTTTGTTGTTTTAGCGTTTATTAGTATTGGCGTCATTATTCCGCTGTATTTCAAGATGTCGCCTTCGTGTGGATGAGATTTATTGTGGAAAGTATTTGCATAAAGTATAACAATACAATTTCTGCCGGACGTGATAATTTTGTTGTCTATGCAAACTTTCTGCGGACAGTCCTGTTGAGTTATACCGGAGAAAACCAAGCTACCATTGATATAAATATATTGCCTGTCTGTAGCATTTCCAGTATAGCCCAATTCAACATCGCTTACATCTCCGGGAAGTTCAAATTGGCTGCGATACCATACATATCCATGTTTCAGCAATCCGGCTTCTTCCAGTGAAATCGGCTTTTCAATCCTAAACCAGCTACTGTCGTCGTAATCAACTGTAATCTCATCCATATCCGATTTAATCTTCCAGTTTCCCAGCCATTCAACCTGAACGTTTTTCCCTGAAGGTTGTATGTACTTAAACGAAGAACATTGACATTTTGGTTCTACAATAACTTTCTGTTTTTCATTTGAAACGATTGCTTCGGAAACAGTTCTCTTGCCAAAGTAGTAGAAATTGTTCTCCGTTCCATTGCGAACTTCCAACTTTATCAAAGCGTTGTCGCCTTTCCGTTCGATACCCTTGACAAAATACGTGTCAGCTATAATAATTCCATCGTCAAACTCTTCTACTTTTCCTGCCAGTTCCTGGTCCAGAATAAACAGTAGATGGCTACGAACCTTGGCTATCTGGAT
>QNBZ01000067.1 GCA_003644295.1 Planctomycetota bacterium | reverse complement strand
TTTTTTTATCCCCATATTCATCGAATCTGTTTTTCCGGAAATTGGGTTGACAAAAGCCGATTGTAAAGTTAATCTGGATAATATAAGGTTCGCATACAAACTGAAGTTTGATTGTCTTTTGAGAGCTTTCGTAAAATGAAAGATAAACGGATGATTTTCACTGTTCCGGCAGTATTTTTGATTTTAACACTCAATCCGGTTTTACAGGCCGTTAATACGAGGGATGTGGATGTTGTACGCAGCAAAGCGGTGCTTGACAGTAAGGATTTACAAACTATTGACAATTTTGTCGCCGAGTCGGTAAGAGAATTGATTAATACTAAAGATTTTACCTCCGTGTCAAGAATTCGCGCGGCTATTTCATCCCGCAGCAAGTCGGCAACAGACAGCGCCGCAGCCCAGTATGCACAACAGTTTTTTGATTCGGCTTATAAATACATCTCTTTGGGCTTCGAAGAAGCAGACAAATTAACGCCGGAAAGCCGCAAACTTAAAGCGGTTCTTAATCTTCTGATTTTGACGGACAGTTTAGAAAACCTGCGGCTGGCAAAGCCGGCTATGAAGCTGATAGATGATAAAAATGCGGTTATTAGCTACTGGGCGGTTCATTCTGTTACAAATGATGCTGTTGTTAGGCAGTTAAATTCCGGCGGGGTGGATAATTTGAAACTGGGCTCGGAAATAATAGAGCGACTCGAAAAGCTGGTTGAAGGAACTAACCCCGATATAATAGCGCTGGTAGTCGAATTTGCGACTGAAGTGGAAATTCAGCAGGGAGAAGATTTATTGGTCCAAATAGCGGATATGCGGATAAACAAATACGCTGAGTGGACGGTAGATTACGAACTTCTGGATGCTGCGGTCTTAAAATCGCTGTATAAAAAGATATCTTTGTCGGGAGCTGGCAAGTCAGCAGTTGCCCGACGTTTTTGCCAATTGTATTCGTATGCGATGCAAAGGTATGTTAAAGGGCAGGATTTTCTGGACGATGAGCAGAAACATCAATTGGCTTCAGTGCTGGTGGAGATAGAGAATTGCTGTATCTGGCGTCTGCTGGGGACGCCGCAATCGGTAATAAAAAAAGCCGTGGAGCAAAATGACTATGCAGGGCTTTTGCGGGAGCATAACAGATTGTTTGGCGATGAAACAAAGGCCGGCCAATTGCCGTTGAAGCTGAACTTCGACTACGGCAAGACCGATGACGGTAATATACGCACTTGTCCGCTTGCCTTACCTGAGCCGCCCGAATAAATGATTATTGATAATTTGCTTACGGTGCATAAAGGACAAGCGGGCTATCGCAAAAGGATTTTGCGTTGAAGTTCTTAACTATTTTATTTACCACAGTTTTGGTAATTGTCGCAGGATGTAAAGGTAAAGCATCAAAAAGCGACAGCAATGAAGTAGTTCTTCACAGTGCATTAGCAGCCAAAGTGCGGGGGCTTGACCCTGGTGACATCGGCGACACAACTTCGTCATTAGTCGCCAGCCAGATTTTCGAATGTCTGTATCAATATCATTATCTCAAACGACCTTACGAGCTTGTTCCGCAGCTTGCCGAGGATATGCCGCAGGTTAGCGAGGACGGGCTTACTTATACTATAAAAATAAAAAAAGGCGTTTACTTTGCAGACGACCAGTGTTTTGAAAATGGCAAAGGCAGAGAGTTAAAAGCAACTGACTTTGTTTTCGCGTGGAAGAGGATTGCCAACATCAAATACATAAGCAAGAACTGGTGGATTTTCGATAATAAAATCGTTGGGCTTGATGAGTTTCGTGAATATACCAAAAGCTGTAAAAAAGCAGCGGATGTTGATTATTCCCGCAAAGTTGAAGGACTGGCGGCGAGCGATGATTATACACTCATCATAAAAGTCAAAAAGCCCTGGCCGCAGATAACATATCTGCTGGCGCACTTACCAACTGCCCCAGTTGCCAAAGAAGCAGTTGATTACTACGGCAGGGATATTATAAACCACCCTGTCGGGACGGGACCTTTCAAATTGCAGAAGTGGCATCGTGGAAGCTACATTGAACTGGTTAAAAATCGCAGCTTTAGGGAAGAGTTTTATCCCAGCGAAGGCGAAGATGCAGACCGAGCGGATGGTTATCTGACTGATGCCGGCAAACGGTTGCCGATGATTGACCGAATACTAATGACAATTGTACAGGAGGACCCGCCAAGGTGGTTTCTGTTTATGCAGGGCAAAATCGACGCTTCGGGAATTCCCAAAGATAACTTCAACGAAGCGATTGACCAAAGAGGCAAGCTGACTGCCCAGATGCAAAAAAGAAATATTCACCTCCGCATATTTCGCGACCCAAGCACCTACTGGCTTGGCTTCAATATGGAAGATAAAACGCTCTGCGGGAATAAGCCGTTGAGGCAGGCGATAAATTGCGCCGTGGACAAAGAAAAGTACATAAAGCTATTCACCAACAATCGGGGTGAGGTTGCGTATGGTTTTATTCCGCCGCTGATGAAGGCCTATGATTCCAGCATTAAAGACAAGGTTAAAACAACATATAATCCTGATAAGGCAAGACAATTGATTAAAGAAGCAGAGAATATTTACGGCGGCAAATTACCTAAACTGACTCTTGCGATGCCGGGTACTGATGCGGTCATTAGGCAGCGTGGAGAGTTTCTCAAACGTTGTTTCAAGACAGTTGGACTGAATGTCGAGATTGATTATATGGATTGGCCGACATTCCAAAATAAAATCAAAACTAAAAGTGTCCAAATGTTTATGCTCGGCTGGATAGCGGACTATCCGGATGCGGAAAACTTTTTACAGCTTTTTTACAGCAAGAACGCTTCGCCGGGCCCGAATAATTTTAACTATTCTAACCCAGATTTTGACAGGATATATGAGCAGATTGCGGTTATGCCGGACAGCCCTGAACGAACGAAGCTCTATCGAAAGGCCGAGCGGATAGTTATCGAAGACTGCCCAGCGGTTTTTCTGATGCACGGAGTTGCCTATGTGCTGTACCATGATTGGCTGTATAACTATAAGCCACACGCATTCGGATACGGCCTGAGTAAATACCGTCGCATTGATACTGCAAAGCGGGCGGATTACAAAAAACTTTTGAAGACAGGCGAATGACTGCATATATCATACGACGGCTTCTTTATACAATACCAATCGTATTCGGCGTGCTGCTGATTACTTTCGTACTGTTCAATCTGGTCGGCGGCGATGTTACGGACCAGATTGCAGGCAAGGCAGCTTCCAAAGAAACAAGAGAAGAAATACGCCAGGAATACGGATGGGACAAGCCACTGTTTCTTAGTTGGGACAGTCAGTTTTTCAATTATTTGAAAAATGCTGTTACTTTCGATTTCGGGCGTTCATGGGAGGACCGTGAACTAATAATTGACAAAATTAAGCGAGGCGCCGGGCCATCGCTTTCATTAACAATTCCGATGTTCATTGGAACGGTCGTCATTTCGATTAGCTTGGCATTGATAGTGGCGTTTCTGCGGGGGACTATAATTGACGCTTTGGCAGTGCTGCTTTGCGTAGCTGGTATGAGCATACCCTTTCTAAGCTTTATTCTTTTTGGGCAGTATTTTCTGGCATTTAAGTGGGGTCTTTTCCCTGTATTTTTCCGACCGGATTTGTCGCCTCCGCAGTATGTAGCCCTGCCGGTACTCATTGGGATTGCTGCTGGTTTAGGTGGAAATCTAAGGTTCTATCGAACTGTAATGCTCGATGAGATGCGCAATGACTATGTTCGCACGGCGTTTGCAAAAGGACTCAGCACAAAGCGGGTGCTGTTCAAGCATGTTTTGAAGAATTCGATGATACCAATTATTACGCAGGTAGTTCTGGCTATACCGTTTTTGTTTCTTGGGTCATTGCTGCTTGAGAGATTTTTCGGCATTCCGGGGCTGGGATATTTGATGATAGAGGCAATCGGAGCACGGGATTTTCAGGTTATCAACGCAATGACTTATATTGGCGCGATACTTTTTGTCATATTTAATCTTATAACAGATATTTGCTATTGTCTCGTTGACCCGAGGATTACTCTTGAATGAGCAGGATGTAAAACATAATAAGGAACTGCCAAAGGGCAGGAGTCTCTGGGGCGATGGACTGCGACGGTTGCGTAAGCACAAACTGGCAATGGTCAGCTTGGGAATAATAGCAGTATATTTACTGCTCACAGGGTTTATATACATAGCAGAGCTGTTCGACTGTCAGTTTGAACTGATAAAATGGGACGCAAAAGTTGGTAGTGAATATGAGCCGCCAGGCGCAGAGAATGTTTTCGGGACAGATTTTCTGGGGCGGTCGGTTCTCAGAAAGACGCTATACGGTGCAAAGGTATCAATAACCGTTGCTTTTTGGGCTTCTGTTATCAGTCTTGTAATAGGCGTACCTCTCGGTGCGATAGCCGGTTATTTCCGAGGGGTTATTGATGAAATAATTGTATGGCTTTATACAACTTTGAGTTCAATTCCATATATTCTTTTAATACTGGCATTTGCGTTAGTATTAAAAGGTAAAACAATAAATCTGGAATGGGCGGGTTTGGGAACGATTGAGCTTGCGGGAATAACCACGGTTTACCTGGCTATAGGTCTTACAAGCTGGGTCGGTATATGTCGTCTGATTCGAGGAGAAGTAGTAAAGCACAAAGAAAGGGACTATATTTTAGCAGCAAAGTCATACGGATGCAGCAACAGCCGGATTATTTTCAAACACCTGATACCCAATGTTTTTCACCTTGTTATTATCAGTTTCTCGCTTCGTTTCGTTAGTTTTATCCAGGCCGAGGTAATACTGAGTTTTTTAGGACTCGGCGAGAAAAATCGTCCGAGTTGGGGCGCGATGATTGATGCCGCCAGATTGGATTTGCCAAAGGGCTACTGGTGGGAAATGACAGCGGCAACAGCGGCGATATTCTTTATTTCGCTGGCCTTGAATATCTTCGGCGATGCCCTAAGGGATGCGCTCGACCCGAAATTAAGGGTTCAATAAACTTATGGATGATGATGGGATATTACTGTCGGTTAAAAATCTTTCCACGCACTTCTTTACCGAAGATGGCATCGCAAAGGCGGTGCAGGATGTAAGCTTCTCGATAAAAAAGAGCAAAACATTTGCGCTCGTCGGCGAAAGCGGCTGTGGCAAAAGCGTTACTGCACTTTCAATTATGCGATTAGTGCCGGAGCCGCCGGGGAAAATTGTCGCCGGCAAGATTATTTTCGAGGGACGAGACCTGTCAGTTCTGAGTGAAAAACAGATGCGGAGTGTGCGGGGAAATAAAATCGCTATGATTTTTCAAGAGCCAATGACCAGTCTTAATCCGGTCTATACGGTGGGCAATCAAATTGTCGAGGCGATTAAGCTGCATCAGAAAAAAAGTACGAGCCAGGCCTGGGCAGATGCGGTCGGTATGCTGCGAAAAGTAGGTATCGCCGACCCAGAGCGGCGAATCAATGAGTATCCACACCAGCTCTCCGGCGGGATGCGACAGCGTGTAATGCTCGCAATGGCGGTAAGCTGTGAGCCAGCACTGTTAATAGCTGATGAGCCGACAACTGCTCTTGACGTAACGATTCAAGCGCAGATACTTGATTTGTTAGACGAGCTGCAGAAGCAGAACGGGATGAGTATTCTGCTGATAACCCACGACCTCGGTATTGTGGCTGAACGGGCTGACAGTGTGGCTGTAATGTATGCCTCACGAATAGTAGAAGTAGCTGATTCACAATCGCTTTTCGCAGAGCCATTGCATCCGTACACGCAGGGGTTGTTAAAATCTTTGCCGCGACTGGGCTTTTCAGGCAGACGTTTGCAAACAATCTCAGGCAACGTTCCTGAGCCATTACGTTTCCCGGCAGGGTGCAAATTTCATCCTCGCTGCCCCGTAGGTTGCAATGACAAAAGGTGTCAGACAGTTGAGCCAAAGTTAAGAAATGTTAAAGGCGGACGATACGTTGCCTGCTGGTATGCAAAAGAATATGAAGAGAAATAATGGTAAATGCGAACAATTTATTGGCAGTTAGCAATTTGAAGACCTATTTCGCAATCAAGAAGGGTCTGTTGCGGCGAACCGTTGGCTATGTCAAGGCCGTTGACGGGATAAGTTTCAGCATTGAAAAAGGACAGACATTGGGTCTGGTCGGAGAGAGCGGCTGTGGCAAAACAACCGTTGCCAGAAGCATAATTCGATTAGTGCCGGCAACGGCTGGGCAAGTTATTTTTGAGCAAACGAATGTTTTGTCGGCTGACAGGAAACGATTAGGTAAACTACGCAGGGATATTTCGCTTATTTTTCAGGATCCGTTCAGCTCATTGAATCCGCGAATGACCGTCGGCAATATAGTTGGCGAGCCGTTGAAGGTTCAAAAAGGACTCGCTGGCAGTGAGTTGACCGAAAAAGTTGCGGCATTACTTTCAAAGGTGGGGCTTTCGCCTGACCATATAAACAGTTATCCGCACGAGTTCTCTGGCGGACAACGGCAGCGAATCGGTGTGGCCAGGGCGCTGGTGTTAGAGCCGAAACTGGTCATCTGTGATGAGCCGGTCAGCGCCCTTGACGTTTCGATTCAATCGCAGATTTTGAATTTGCTGAAAGATTTGCAGGAAGATTTCGGGCTGACGTATTTGTTCATCGCACACGATTTGGCCGTGGTTGAGTTTTTCTGCGATGTTGTGGCGGTAATGTATATGGGCAGGATAGTTGAGCTGGCAGCAGCTGAAGAATTGTATGAGAATCCGCTGCATCCTTATACCCGGATTCTTATGTCAGCTATTCCACGGGTTGAGCCAACCCTGCGCGGCCAAAGGATCCCATCTGCAGGCGAAGTACCAAGTGCCTTGAATCCGCCGAGTGGTTGTGCATTTGCCCAAAGATGTCCTCTGGTTGAGCAGGTTTGCTTAAAACAAATGCCGATATTGGAAGAAAAAGGCGGCTACAAGGAGCATTTTGTTGCCTGTTGGAAATGCCAATAAAAAACTCGACTATAG